>JAHEEC010000021.1 GCA_024640885.1 Bacteroidota bacterium
GATGTATTTAATTCATAAGCTTTCTCCAGAACCGGAATTGCATCATGGTACTTCTCCTCCCCGAGTTCGATCAAACGGTTCCTTGTGGCTTCATGTTCCTCCTCATTGGACCTGTCATAAAAATCAGCCCCCTGGAGGTAATAGATGAAGCCCATATCGTACCAAACATAATAAATGCTGGGATTAAGCTCGCTGGCCTTTTTATAGGATTCGATGGCCTTATCAATGTACTCAACCTCTTCCTTGTTGATCAGCAGCCTTCCGTTCCAGTAATAGGCCTCCGGAATGCCAGGATTCCTGGAAATGGCCGATTCCATGAAGGCAATCCCCTCATCAAACTGTTTTAGAAGGATATACGTATCTGCAATGTTGGCAATGATATTCACAGTATCGGGATACTTTTCATAGGCTTCCTTTAAAATTGCAAGGGCACCCAGGGTATCCTCCACCGACATGTAGTCCATTTTAATCTGCAGGTAGGTATTGGGCCCGCCATAATTCACATCTGCCAGTTGCTTGTAGTACCCTATGGCCTTCTTATACAAATCTTTATTGTTTGTCTTCTGTGCTATTTCCCGGGAGATTATACCCGAATACTGAACCATGATTGTATCCATCTCTCCGGCAAACAGATTCATGTTGTTGATCTCCAGGACATTTTCAAAAGAGTTCAGTGATTTATCATATTGATTTGTATAATAGAAGTTTACACCTTCTCTTTTCAATTGATCCTTAAGCTCAGTTAGATTTTCCTTTATTTTTGGCTCAAGTTTTGATTTTTCATCCAGCTCAAGCGCTTTCAAATAGGCATCCATGGCAACCTTGAGGGGATCTTCCACGATGGGATCTTTCCTGGCCCAGTCCTGGAGCGCACCATTCACAAAGGTGTAGGTCATGTGCTCATAGTTATAGGTCTCGTGCAGGCTTCCTTCAATGGTTTCTTTATCAATGCTTTCAGGCTCCTTGTAGAAAAGGATCATCGTGGCTGGAGCCATTCCCTCCTGCAATTGCTCAATACCAAGCATGAACACATCCTGCAAAAGTTCCCCTCTTTTTAACCATGTGGCGGCTTTGGTATTCTTCTTTGGATCCTGTATCTCTTGATCACTCTTTTCAACCTTCTTCTCTACTGTACTGTAATTTAAAAGAATCACAGTGGAAGCCTCCTGTGCGGACATGCTCAGGAAAGCCGATACTACAAGTGCAAATGTTATAAGTTTTTTCATACGGATTGTGATTTTATTCTTTGTAAAAATATAAACTTTACATATAACCTTCAAATAAGATGCCAGAACAGTTTACTGATTTAAAGCATCTTCTGAATCTTCACTGGAATTATCTTCATTCTCTCCATTGGCGGGAACCTGAGTGGCCGCGGCTATCTCATCCCCTTCCCTTAGATTTATAAGCCTGACTCCCTGCGTATTACGCCCCATCACACGAACATCTCTCACTGCAAGCCTGATGGCGATCCCGTTCTCGGTGATGATCATCAGGTCATCGTCATCGGTGACCGCTTTTATGGCTATAAGAGAACCGGTTTTATCGGTGATATTAATGGTTTTCACGCCTTTTCCACCCCGGTTGGTGATGCGGTAATCATCCAGGTCGGACCTTTTACCGAATCCATTCCTGGAGATCACAAGGATGTCCTTCTCCCCTTCCCTGGCGGTAACAATTCCAACCACTTCATCCTTGGCGCTGCCAAGGGTGATCCCTTTCACTCCCGAAGCGGTTCTTCCCACTGCCCGGACCGTCTCCTCGTGGAACCGGATCGCTTTCCCGGAACGCACGGCCAGCATCAATTCCATATTCCCGTCGGTGAGCCTGGCATCAAGCAGTGTATCTCCCTCCCTGACAATGATGGCGTTGATTCCGTTTTGCCTTGGCCTGGAATAGGCTTCCAGCCTGGTCTTTTTGATCACCCCTTTCTTAGTGGCCAGGACAATGAAATTGTTGTTGATATATTCCTGGTCCTTCAGATTTTTCACATTTACAAAGGTCTTGACGGCATCTTCCTTCTCAATGTTGATCAGGTTCTGGATGGCTCTTCCTTTGCTGGCCCGCACTCCTTCCGGGATACGGTATACTTTGAGCCAGAAGCATTTACCATTCTCAGTGAAAAACAGAATGGTATTATGCATGGAGGCAACAAACATATTCACCATGAAGTCCTCATCCCGGGTTATGCTTCCCTTGGCACCGACGCCTCCCCTGTTCTGGGTCCGGAATTCGTGGAGCGGGGTCCGTTTGATATATCCCAGGTTTGAAATGGTGATCACCATGTCTTCATCTGCATAGAAGTCCTCCGGATCAAATTCCCCTTCATCGGGTACCATTTCAGTCCTGCGTTTATCCCCGAATTTCTCCTTGATCTCCAGCAACTCATCCTTGATGATCTGCATCCTCAGGACCTCATCCGACAGGACTTTTTTGTAATACTCAATCATTTTCATGAGTTCATCAAACTCGGCCCGCAGTTTTTCTCGCTCCAGACCCACCAATCTTTGCAGCCTCATCTCGAGGATGGCTTTTGCCTGGATCTCTGTAAACCCAAACTGCTCCATCAGGCCATCTTTGGCCTCCTCCGGTGTCCTGGATCCCCTGATCAGGGCGATCACCTCATCAATGTGATCCAATGCCTTGAGCAGCCCCTCAAGCACATGGGCCCTCTTTTCGGCCTGATCAAGGTCATACTCGGTCCGCCTGACCACCACTTCGTGGCGGTGGCTCACAAAATAGGAGATGATCTGCTTCAGGTTGAGTGTCCGCGGCCGGCCTTTCACCAGCGCTATGTTATTTACGTTGAAGGATGTCTGTAATTGTGTGTACTTCAAAAGGTTATTCAGGACCACATGGGCGCTGGCCTCTTTCTTGAGGATGATTACAATGCGCATCCCCTGCCGGTCCGATTCATCATTGATGTAGGAGATTCCCTCTATCTTCTTCTCATTGATCAAATCTGCAGTTTTTCTGATGAGCTCTGCCTTGTTGACCAGGTACGGGATTTCGGTAATAATGATCTTCTCCCTGCCGGATTCGGTAATTTCGATTTCGCTTTTTGCCCTGACCACTATCTTACCCCGACCCGTTTCGTAAGCTTCCCGCACACCATTATATCCGTAGATGATCCCTCCGGTGGGAAAGTCCGGGGCCTTCAGTATATCGGTAAGTTCAGAGATTTCAATATCATTATTGTCGATATATGCCACGATCGCATCAATGGAATCGCTCAGATTGTGAGGAGGCATATTGGTGGCCATCCCCACTGCGATACCGGAGGTTCCGTTCACCAGCAGGGTGGGGATCCTCGTGGGAAGAACCGTCGGTTCTTCAAGGGTATCGTCAAAATTCAACTGGAAATCCACCGTATTCTTATCCATATCGGACATGGTCTCTTCGGCTATCTTCTGCAACCTGGCCTCCGTATACCTCATGGCTGCAGGACTGTCCCCATCCACGGATCCGAAGTTCCCCTGCCCTTCCACAAGGGGATAGCGCAGGGACCACTCCTGTGCCATCCTTACCATGGCATCGTAAACAGAGGAATCGCCATGCGGGTGGTATTTACCCAGCACCTCACCCACGATCCTGGCCGATTTTTTATAGGGCCTGTTTGAATATACACCCAGCTCGGACATGCCATACAGCACCCTCCTGTGAACCGGTTTCAGCCCATCCCTTACATCAGGCAAAGCCCTTGAAACGATCACTGACATCGAGTAATCGATGTAGGCCGATTTCATTTCCTCCTCGATGTTAATTCTCAGTATTTTTTCCCCTTCAGCCATCTACTTATAACTAATTAATTATCAAAGTATTAAATCTTAGATTCCACCTCTCTGGAATAACATACGAAAATAGTTAATTCCACTCTAAAAACCTCATAATTAAAGCGCTTTTATTAACATTGAACTGTTTATAATAGATTGCTGTTTTATTGATATATTTACACCTTATTATTTACTTTGTTTTTTTAATACGGAGGGAAGTTTAATTCATGGATGCACAGTTTTCACAACGGATAAAAGATGTGCTGGGGTACAGCAAGGAAGAGGCGGTCAGGCTTGGAAACTCACACATCAGCGTAGAGCACCTTTTCCTTGGGATACTCAGGGATGGCGAGGGACTTGCCATTGATGTACTGGTGGTGCTAGGTGTGGAGTTATATGATTTGAGGATGGCCATTGAAAAGAGCATCAGGAACGATCAGCCATCCACGGTCACGGATCCCGACAGCCTGCCACTGCTGAAGAGTGCCGAGAGAATCCTGAAACTTACCCACCTGGAGGCCCGTTCCATGAAAGAAAAAACCATCGATACCAACCACCTGTTGCTCGCCATCCTGAAAGATGACAACAATTATGCCACCCGGTACCTGGTGGAAAACGGCATCACTTATAACAAAGTGAAACAGGAAATTGCTGATTCACAGCCTGAAAGCAGAGCGGATTTTCCGGGTGACGAAGATGATGAGGGCAAGGGCCCCTTCAGCGGAGGCGGCTCCACAGGAGGAGGCAAAGGAAATCCCGGAGCCTCCCAAAAATCAAGTTCCGACACGCCGGTCCTGGATAATTTTGGGATCGACCTGACCAAAGCAGCCGAGGAGGACCGGCTCGATCCCATTGTGGGACGGGAGACAGAGATCGAACGGCTGGCCCAGATCCTCAGCAGGCGAAAAAAGAACAATCCCATCCTCATTGGAGAACCAGGGGTGGGAAAATCGGCCATAGCAGAGGGCCTGGCGCTGAGAATCATCCAGAGAAAAGTGAGCAGGGTGCTTTTCGATAAACGTGTGGTGACCCTCGACCTCGCCTCCATTGTGGCCGGAACCAAGTACAGGGGACAGTTCGAAGAGCGGATGAAAGCCATCCTGAATGAGCTGGTGAAGAATCCGACCATCATTCTATTTATAGATGAGATCCACACCATTGTGGGTGCCGGCGGGGCAACCGGGTCACTGGATGCCGCCAATATGCTCAAGCCTGCCCTGGCGCGGGGTGAGATCCAGTGCATTGGCGCAACAACCCTTGACGAATACAGGCAGCACATTGAAAAGGATGGTGCCCTGGAGCGCAGGTTCCAGAAAGTAATGGTCGATCCCACTTCTCCGGAAGAAACCGTGGATATCCTCAAGAACATCAAGGAAAGGTATGAAGAGCATCACAACGTAAACTATACCGAAGATGCAATCATTGCCTGTGTGAAACTTACACAGCGTTACATCAGTGACAGGCACCTCCCAGACAAGGCCATTGATGCGCTTGATGAAGCCGGATCAAGGGTTCACATCTCCAATATCGTGGTTCCCGAACAGATCGTGAAACTGGAACAGGACATTGAACAGACCAAGCAGGATAAGATCCAGGCCGTGAAGAATCAGAACTTTGAAAAGGCTGCCAGTTACAGGGACAAGGAGAAAGAGTTGCTGGACAGGCTGGATTCTGAGAAAAAGAAGTGGGAGAAGGAGCTTTCCCTGAACAGGGAGACCGTGGATGAGCATAAAGTTGCAGAAGTGGTGGCCATGATGACCGGGGTTCCCGTACAGCGGATCGCACAGGCTGAAGGAGCCAGGCTGCTGAAGATGGCCGATGAGCTGAGGGGCAGTGTAATTGGCCAGGATGAGGCCATCGGGAAAGTGGTCAGATCGATCCAGCGGAACAGGGCCGGTCTGAAGGATCCCAACAAACCCATCGGAACCTTTGTGTTTCTTGGGCCGACCGGCGTAGGGAAAACCCAGATGGCCAAGGTGCTTGCAAAGTATCTGTTCGAATCCATTGACAACCTGATCCGGGTCGATATGAGCGAATACATGGAGAAGTTCTCAGTATCAAGGCTGGTGGGTGCACCTCCGGGTTACGTGGGCTATGAAGAAGGCGGACAGCTCACCGAGAAGGTGCGCAGGAAACCCTATGCCGTAGTGCTCCTTGATGAGATCGAAAAGGCGCATCCCGACGTGTTCAATATCCTGCTTCAGGTTTTGGACGAAGGGCAGCTTACTGACAGCCTGGGCAGGAGGGTCGATTTCAGGAACACCATCGTGATCATGACCTCCAATATCGGGACCCGGGAACTGAAGGACTTTGGTCAGGGTGTGGGCTTTGCCACAAGGACCAGGCAGGATGCGGTTAATGAACATGCCAAGAGCGTGATCCAAAAAGCCCTGAAACGCGCATTCGCCCCCGAATTCCTGAACAGGATCGATGATGTGGTCCTGTTCAATACGTTGACCAGGGAAGACATCCATAAGATCATTGATATTGAGCTGAAAGGCCTTTATGACAGGGTGAAAAACCTGGGCTACGAGATCAAGCTTTCCAATGAGGCCAAGGATTATGTGCTTGAAAAGGGATATGACATCCAGTTTGGTGCGAGGCCTCTGAAGAGGGCTATTCAGAAGTACCTGGAAGATCCGATGGCGGAGACCATCATTAAATCTGCGCTGGTTGAAGGGGATACGATGGTAGTTGACTTTGACAAGGAAAAGGAAGAGATCACCGTGGGTATACAGAAGAAAAAAGGAGTACTTCCAAAGGCCAAAAAGGAACTTCCCGAATCGAAGGAATCAGGCGATCCCCCTAAAAAATAGGTGCCGGCCCGTTAACTTTTCTCCACCATTCCCTGGAGGTCGAATTCCCCGGCTCCCGAAATCCGGACTTGGTAGAATTTGCCAGGAATGAGGAGCTGGTCTGCAGGGATCAGGACTTCATTGTCCACTTCCGGTGAATCATATTGTGTCCGTCCCACATAATACCCTCCCTCTTCCCTGTCTATCAATACTTTGAATAATCTTCCGATCCGGGCCTGATTCAACTCCAGGGAGATCTCCTGCTGCTGCTCCATCACCAACCGGGCGCGTTCAGATTTCACTTTGTCCGGTACCGAATCCTCCAGATTTCTGAACGCCGGTGTATCCTCCTCGTGGGAGTATGGAAAAACTCCCAGCCTCTCGAATCTGAAATCAGCCAGGAACTTCATCAGTTCCATGAAATTCTCTTCAGTTTCGCCGGGAAATCCTGTCATTACAGTGGTCCGGAGGGCCACATCGGGAATCTTTTCCCGAAAAGATCCCAGCAGGCTCTCCAGTTTTTTTCGGTTGTGGCCCCTACCCATGTCTGCGAGTACATTGTCAGAAATGTGCTGGATGGGAATATCCATGTAGTTGCATATCTTCTCGCTGGTTGCCATCAATTCAATCACTTCGCCCGGAAAGCCCGTGGGATAGGCATAATGGAGCCTGATCCATTCCAACTCCCTGATTCCCAAGAGTTCCCTGAGAAGGAGCGGCAGCGCGCGTTTCCGGTACAGGTCTGTTCCATAATCGGTAAGATCCTGGGCGATCAGGATGAGTTCCTTTACACCCTTGGCTGCCAGTTTTTCAGCCTCACTCATCAAAGATTCAACGGAGAGGGATTGTTGCTTCCCCCGGATCCCCGGGATGGCACAAAATGAGCAGGTTCTGTTACAACCCTCTGAAATCTTCAGGTAGGCATAATGGGACGGGGTGGTTATCTCCCGGTCTGTAAGCAAAAGATGGTCAAGCTTGCTTCCGGCTGCCTCCAGGATCCTCGGCATATCCCACACCCCGAAAAACCCATCAACCTCTTTCATTTCGGATTGCAATTCATCTTTATAACGCTCTGAAAGACAACCCATCACAAATAATTTCTCCAGGTTCCCCCGTTTCTTCTCCTCGATGTATGCAAGAATTGTATCCACGGATTCCTCTTTTGCATCAAGGATAAATCCACAGGTATTGATAATGACGATCCGGGCTGGGATCTCATATTCATTGTGCATCACCCTGTACCCGGCAGCGCGGAACTGTGCAAGGAGGTGTTCAGAATCTACCAGGTTCTTGGAACAACCCAGCGTAAGAATATTTACGGTCATCATTAACTGAAAAGGCTGTCAACAAACTCGTTCCGGTCGAATACCTGAAGGTCTTCAAGTTTTTCACCAATACCGATGTATTTCACCGGGATCTGAAACTGGTCCGAGATACCGATCACCACACCTCCCTTGGCTGTTCCATCCAGCTTGGTAAGGGCAAGTGCATTCACTTCAGTGGCTTTGGTGAATTGTTTCGCCTGCTCGAAAGCATTCTGGCCTGTGGACCCGTCCAGGATCAACAATACTTCATGGGGAGCTTCCGGGATCACTTTCTGCATAACCCTCCTGATCTTGCTCAACTCGTTCATAAGGTTTACTTTATTGTGTAACCTTCCGGCAGTATCAATAATCACCACATCTTTATTCCCTGAAACAGCGGAAGAAAGTGTATCGAAAGCCACCGATGCGGGATCGGATCCCATATCCTGTTTTACGATTTCCACTCCTACCCTCCCGGCCCATATGGAAAGTTGGTCAACCGCTGCGGCCCTGAAGGTATCCGCCGCACCCAGAAGTACATCCTTTCCTGCATTTTTAAAGTGGTGTGCCAGTTTCCCGATGGTGGTGGTTTTCCCAACCCCGTTGACGCCCACCACCATGATCACGTAGGGTTTTGCGGGCAAGGGTTTATCAAATCCAACCACAGGCCCTGAGTTGTTCTCCTCCAGCAATAATGCAATTTCCTCCCTGAGAATGGAGTTCAATTCGCTGGTATTCATAAATTTGTCACGTGCCACCCTGGACTCGATCCGCTCGATGATCCGCAGGGTAGTCTCTACCCCCACATCAGAAGTGATCAGTACCTCCTCCAGGTTGTCCAATACCTCGTCATCCACCCTGGATTTTCCCACGACTGCCCTGGAGAGTTTCTTGAATACACTCTCCTTGGTCTTCTCAAGCCCCCGGTCCAGGTTCTTCTTTTTATCAAAGCTAAAAAGGCCCATGATCCGTAGTTTTTACATAAAAAAAGCTCTCTTTTTCAAGAAAGCTTTGAAATCGATATATTTTGAACAACGATTACTTGAAGAAATCATTGATATGATCATTGTGCACCACTTCCTCTTCGAATGTGTATGCTCCTGATTTGGGAGAACGTACCATTTTGATGCATTTGGTAAAGTTCCTTCCCTCTCCGCTCTGCAATGTTGCAACAACTTTCTTGGCCATTTTTCAGTTCCTTATTTTATTTCGCGATGTACTGTAACTTTTCTCAATACGGGGTTATATTTCTTCTGCTCAAGCCTGTCAGGAGTATTCTTCCTGTTCTTGGTAGTAATATAACGAGAGGTTCCGGGCATCCCGCTTTCCTTGTGCTCTGTACATTCCAGAATAACCTGTACCCTGTTTCCTTTACCTTTCTTAGCCATTTCTTACTTTAATTAATAAGATTTTAGAAATCCTTTTTTCACGGCTGCATCCAAAGTGGACTTCAGTCCGTTCTTATTAATGGTACGAATTCCCTGTGCAGAAACCCTGAGATCCACATACCTGTCCTCCTCGGCGAGATAGAACTTCTTATCAAACAGATTAGGTTGGAAAGTTCTTTTAGTTCTTCTCTTTGAGTGAGATACGTTGTTCCCCACCATCATCTTTTTACCTGTAATCTGACAAATTTTCGACATTTTTCCTTTGAATTTCAGATCAATTCTTCTAACGAGGCGCAAATTACGTAAATATTTATGAGATTATCAAACTTTCCAGGACAAAAAATCGCCGGGACCACCCTCTTATAAAAGATCCAGGATCAGCCTGCGCATCAACTGCATGGCAGTGTATGTGGCCTGTTCAATAATTCGTTCCCTCGAGCCCCCAAACTGGTATTTCCCGGAATAATTCCTTTGACCGTATGCCACACATATCCAGGTTGTTCCAACCGGCTTCTCTTTTGTTCCCCCGTCCGGTCCCGCAATTCCCGAGGTGGAAATGGATGCATCGGTCCCGAAAAGCTCCTTCACCCCTTTGGCCATCTGTTCGACCACCTCCCTGCTCACCACACCCCTGGAATCAATTATGGATTGATCCACATTTAATACCTCGGTTTTGATGCGGTTTTCATAGGCGATCACCGAACCCGTATAATAAAAGGAGCTGCCAGGCACGGAGGTGATCAGGTGCGCAATGTTTCCCCCTGTGCAACTCTCGGCAGTGGATAGGGTCATCCCTTTTTCCCTGAGCAGGTTTCCAAGGGATTCCTCCAGCCTGATATCGTCAAATCCAAATATATGTTTTGGTATAATAACCAGTAGTTTACCTATAATTACCTCAAGTAATTGTTCTGCATCTGCGGCACATTTGTCAACCACGGTCAACCGCAGCCTGACAATTCCCGGCCTGGGGAGATATGCCAGCTTTACACATTCAGGGAGGCTTGCTTCCCAGTCCCTGAGCATGGCTGCCAGGTAGGATTCCGGAACACCCTGTGTCATAATCGTTTTATGGACGATATGCGGAACAGTGACCCGCCTTTGCATTTCGGGCAGCACATGGTCCTTCATCAACCCTTCCATCTCGTATGGAACGCCAGGCAGGGATATAAGAATCGTTCCCTTCCTCTCAAACCACATTCCGGGTGCGGTCCCATGATTGTTCATCAGGACTCGACAGGACTCAGGCACATCTGCCTGCCTGATATTTGAATCTATCATGGTCCTCCCCCGCTCCTTAAAGAATCGGGTAATGTTTTCCAGCACCTCCGGATGCGTCACCAACCGGGTTTCAAAATAATCGGACAGGGTTTGTTTGGTAAGATCGTCGCGGGTCGGTCCCAGGCCTCCGGTCATGATCAGCAGCTGGTACAACCCCAGGTACCGGTCCAGCGTATTGCTGATCTGGACAGGATGATCCGATATGGTGACCATCTCCTCCACCCTGATCCCAAGATTGTTCAACTGCTGAGAGATCCATACAGCATTGGTATCCACAACCTGTCCAATGAGTATCTCATCCCCTATGGTAATAATGGCACACTTCACGTGAATTGCAGTTTTTTTTACGGGCTGTCAAAAGTATACAAATAAAATGTATTTTTGTCCCAATTGCGGGAGTAGCTCAGTGGTAGAGCATCAGCTTCCCAAGCTGAGGGTCGCGGGTTCGATCCCCGTTTCCCGCTCTGAACAGGTTCCTATTTACAGGGGCCTTTTTTTTATCCTGTTTTTGCCCGTGTGCTTGAGGGGCCCTTTTTCCCTAAAGCCCTGATCCGCTTTAAAAGAGGAGGATGTGAATAGTGAATAAAGACATAGGCGGGATGGGGAGTGAGGTTGCTGAGGGTATTTTTTGAAAGTTTCTTCAGTGATGATATAAGCAGATCCCCGTTAAAATGCTCCCGCGCATAGCTGTCCGCCTGGTATTCATTATGTCGTGAATAGAGGTTAGAACCCAGGCCCATCAGCAGCGAGATCGGCGAGTATAGGATTCCGAAAGCGATCAATCCCAGGTGAAAAGAGGCTTCTGTACCTCCTAGTGCAATGGCAAAACTGTCCGTGCCCACAAAAAGCGAAAAGAGGTAAAGTGTAACGGCAGATTGCAGCGTGGTTAAAACCAGGCCGGTGGTGGTATGCTTTTTTTTATAATGCCCCACTTCATGGGCCAGCACTGCTACAATTTCCTCCTCTTCCAGATCCTTGATGAGGGTGTCAAACAGCACGATCCTCTTTTTGGGCCCAAGTCCTGTAAAATATGCATTGGCCTTGCTTGATCGTTTGGATCCGTCCATGACAAAGATATTATCAAGCCGGAAGTCAACACCCTTTGCAAATTCCTCTATTTTCATTCGCAATGATCCTTCCTCCAGCGCCTTTTGCTTGTTGAAGAGCGGGACGATCAGGTTGGAGTAGAACATGGTCATAAAAAGGGAAAAGAGGGTCAGCACCCCAAGCACGATCAACCAGAACCATGGTCCAGTGAGCATGTAAATCCAGGTGATCAGGGCCAGCAGGCCTCCACCTATAACCGCACCGAGCAACCATCCCTTGAGCTTATCCATAAGAAAGGTTTTCAGAGTGGTCCGGTTAAATCCGTACCGTTCCTCAATGACAAAAGTGCCATACAGGGCAAAGGGGGTGGCAAGGATATCCCCCGCCAGCGCAATACAACTGAAAAAAAGAAGTACGTGGACGATATATCCGTATTGGTTCAACCCAATCTGGGCGTCAAGCCATCCGAATCCCCCGAGGAAAAAAATGAGCATCATGACAATAAAACTGAGGGAACTGCTGATGAATGCAAAACGGGTATTATCCCGTTTGTACAACTGACTTCGCCTGTACTCCTCCGCGTCGTAAATACCTGATAACTCTTCAGGAAGTTCTGGAAGAGTATGCCTCAGGTTCAGGGTATCCAGGATCCTGTTCAGCAAATAGCCAAACACAAGCACCCCGATAATGATCATAAAAACTGTATTGTACATCACTTAATCTGCTTTATCACCTCGTTTCTGTTCAATAACCTTATATCCAGCTCATCCCTGTAGTCTCTTACTACTTCCAGCGTGTCCAGCCCAAGCGCCATATCCACAAAGATGCTGGCCGAATCCAGGTCATCCTCCAGCTCATGGAACACAGCCATGTTATAGAGTGCCTTGGATGCCATGCTGCTGTCGCGGGAGGCGGAAAGTCCTTCCCAGATCGAATATGCCTGGTCCCAGTCTCCCGTGGAGGTGTACCTGGATGCCAGTTTCAACGAATCGCCTTTTCCCTGAAACAGGATCCTGGTGGCCCGATTCCAGACCGGTACCAGGTAACTTCCATATCTCAAACCGCTTTGGTAAAAAAGTTCCCGGATCATGTCAATCCCGCTGGGCACGGGCTCGACGATGCCGTCTTGGATATAAGAAAAATAGAGGGTGTCCATGAAGGTATAGGAATCAAGAGCCCTGGGATATTCCGGCAGGTATATGTTCCAGGTCATTTTGTTGTATACCGTGAAATACTGCATCCGGATAACTTCAGGGTATTCTTCGTAGAATTGAATGGAATCATGGATCCCGGTGGTGTAAACTTCCAGGCTGATGATGGCATCTGCCGCGTAAGTCTCACAGAGCGAAGTCACCTCTCTTTTGGTGAGGAACAGATCCTTCAATAAGGTGGTGTCGCTCCTTCTATCAGTGAACCAGTAAGGAGTGTGAAACCTTTCAAGGGGGGATTGTTTCAGCATATACTGCAAACCGTGCAAAGCGCGGTTGATAATGGCCGTATCGATTGCGACCAGGTGATCCAGCGCCAATCCTTCCCGGTTCTCTTCCGCGATCACATCAAGGGTGAATGGAGCCCGGTTCAGTATAATAATCTGATTGACCTTGTCGGGAAAAGTGATGGTAGCGGGTTCAAGGATCTCAAAATCCACAGTTGAGTAGATACTGGCGCATCCATGAAAAACAATTGTGGCCAGCAGCAGGATGGCCACTTTCATCCGTCCCTTTTCACTCCTCACTTTCAGGTTAACAAACTTTCTGTTTTACAATTTCAATGCTAAACACTCATGCCCCCGCATACCTGCAATGTCTGGCCGGTCATATATGACGAAAGATCCGAAGCCAGGAACACAGATACATTGGCCACATCTTCAGGCAGTCCGCCGCGCTTCAACGGAATGGTCTTGATCCACTCCTCCTTCACATTGTCGGGCAGTTTATCGGTCATATCGGTCAGGATAAATCCCGGTGCGATGGCATTGCACCTCACATTCCTGGAGCCGAGCTCTTTGGCAATGGATTTTGTGAATCCCAGGATCCCAGCCTTTGAAGCGGAATAGTTTGCCTGGCCGGCATTTCCGTTCACTCCTACCACCGAGCTCATGTTGATGATCGATCCGGTCCGGGCCTTCAGCATATATTTCTGGGCAGCCTTGGTGAAGTTGAATACAGATTTTAGATTCACCTTGATCACCAGGTCCCACATCTCTTCATCCATCCTCATCAGAAGGGTATCACGGGTGATCCCGGCATTGTTCACCAGGATATCCACCTTTTGGAAATCTGCCACCACCTGGTCGATAGCCTGATGAGCCTGTTCGTAATCACTGGCATCACTCACATACCCCTTGCCCTTTACTCCCAGGGCCGACAATTCCTTTTCAAGGGTTGCCATATTTTCATCCCTGGACAGGTCTGTAAATGCCACATCAGCACCCTCCTGGGCGAAACGCAGGGCAATCATCCGTCCAATGCCTCTGGCGGCACCGGTTACCACTGCTACTTTTCCTTTTAAAAGATCCATAATTGATTATTTAGAACGTATTTAGACAATGCAAATAAATGGAAAAAAAACGACTTTATTAAAAAAGAAAGGATTCCAGCTGGCGGCTTATTTCACCTGCCGGACCCTGCAGGAAAATATCGGTCATGGAATTCGTAAATGCTGATTTTCTGGGATTGACTTCAACAATCTTTGCACCATGGGATTTTGCAATGGAGGGAAGCATACCTGCGGGCATCACTTCACCGGTGGTGCCGATGATCAACAGCACATCTGCCAGGCTCACCTGTTCCACCGACCTTCCTGCAGCATCTGATGGGATCCCCTCCCCGAAAAACACAAAATCGGGCTTTAGCACCGCCTGGTCCTCCATGCATCTGGGAGGAAGTGGATCCAGTGAAACATTTGAAATTTCATACCTCTCGCCGCAATGATTGCACCTGAGCCATTTTGAGTTTCCATGATACTCAATGACTTCCACACTGCCGGCTTCCACGTGCATGTTGTCAATGTTTTGTGTGATCACTGCCTTCAGCATCCCCCTCCTCTCCAGGTTGGCAAGCAGGTAATGCGCAGGATTGGGCTGGGCATCAAGGAAATAGTCATAAAATATCCTGGCGATCACTTCCCAGGATTCTGAAGGGTGTGCGGTGAAAAAATCGATATCCAGGACCGCCGGATCATATTGTTCCCAGATGCCATCCTTCCCTCTGAAAGGTGGGATCCCGCTTTCAACGGATATTCCCGCCCCTGTAAATGCCACAAGGTGTTTGGCATTGGCAATCAGACCTGCAGCTTGAATAACCTCTTTTTCACTGCCAATCATCTGTAGAAATTATACATGATCCACAAGACCTGCCATCTTCTGTCCGATCTCGGCGGGAGAGACTGCTACGGTTATTCCGCATTCTGCCATAATTTTCATTTTCGCCTCTGCCGTATCGGCCTTACCCCCGATGATGGCTCCCGCATGACCCATCCTGCGCCCTTTGGGGGCGGTCTGGCCGGCAATGAAACCAACCACGGGTTTTGTGCCATTTTCTTTGATCCAGTAGGCAGCTTCAGCCTCCATGCTTCCGCCGATCTCCCCGATCATGATGATGCCCCTGGTCTGTTCATCCGCCATCAATAATTTAATGGCATCCAGGGTGGTGGTGCCGATTATCGGGTCGCCACCAATGCCGATGCATGTGGACTGGCCCAATCCTGTTTTGGTAATCTGGTCCACGGCCTCATAGGTGAGTGTTCCGGAACGCGATACGATCCCGATCACTCCCTTCCTGTGAATAAATCCAGGCATAATACCCACCTTGGCCTCCCCGGGGGTGATGATTCCCGGACAATTGGGCCCGATCAACCGGGTATCCCTGTTCTTCAAATACTCCCTGACCATGATCATGTCAGAAGTAGGGATTCCTTCGGTAATACAGACCACCAGCTTAATGCCGGCATCTGCGGCTTCCATGATGGCATCGGCAGCAAATGCGGGTGGGACAAAAATGACCGAGGTATCGGCACCGGCCTGTTCAACCGCTTCGAGAACCGTGTCAAAAACCGGCTTCCCAAGGTGCATTTGACCGCCCTTGCCAGGAGTGACACCCCCCACAAGGGTTGTACCGTATTCGATCATTTGCTGGGCATGAAATGTTCCCTCACTGCCGGTAAATCCCTGCACAATTACCCTGGAGTCCTTATTTAATAAAACGCTCATAAAAAATCAATGATTTTGGGTTGCTGAATGAAACCCAAATGTAGATAAAATTTGTCTATATTTAAAAATGGAAGCGATCCTGTATATAGGTATCTCGCAGACCCTCTTTGCCGGGATCCTCATATGGGCAAAGAGACCGAGGATGCTGGCCAACCAGATCCTGGCAGCGTGGCTCCTAATCATCTGCCTTGAAATGGTCATTGTACTGATCAATGATACCCTGGTGGAGTTATATCCCATCAAGATCCTTCCTTATACCTATGGCCCCCTCCTGTTGTTGTACGCAAAGTGGATGACCCGTGAGAAACCCATTTTCAATCCGCGTTACCTCTGGCATTTTTCACCCTTTTTCATATTTCTGATCGCTTCCCTTGTTTTCATCGACGAAAGGGTGATGAGCGGCACCAAAGGATTTCTCGTCATAGACCGGTTTATACCCTTCCGGATCGTATATGGCATCACCTTTTTTGTCTCCATCACCGCCTATTCTGTGGCCACATTTGTGGAGATTCACCGTCACCAGAGGCGGTTGAAGGAGGTGGTGAGTTATTCATCGGGGAAAATCACCCTGCAATGGCTGCTGGGGCTCTCAATTACCTTCTATACAGGCTATGTGATCATGTTCATTTTCGGCGGTGTAGATATCCTGATGAATTTCATGCCCTTTGATCCCTATGAGATCTCCTTCATCGGGCTTACCATCCTGACTTTCCTGTTCGGGGTTTTTGGATTTCATCAGCCCAGTATTTTTGAGGAAGTGGTGCGGTACAAAAATGATCAGGATCCTGAAAATGGCAGCCCGGAATCCAAAAAATACCGGCGGTCAGGGCTCAAGCAAAAAGATGTGGCCCGGTATGTCCGCATGGTTGAGGAGCATATGGTAAAATCCAAACCCTTTCTGGACCGTGAATTATCCATTTTTGATCTTTCGGACCAGCTGGGTATCCCAAGGCATTTCCTCTCTGAAGTGATTAACGAGCATATGGGTAAAAACTTCTACAATCTGATCAATGACTACAGGGTCGAAGAGGTGAAGAGCCGCCTGGAGGATCCTAAATTCAAAAACCTGACCATCCTGGCCATTGCCTATGATTCCGGATTCAATGCCAAATCCAGTTTCAATACGATCTTCAAGGAAAAGACCGGGATGACCCCCAGTGAATACATGAAAACCATCAATGCCAGAAATTCCTGATCGATTTTCCCAGAACCGACCTGAAGATCCTGAGATTTATTGGCCTGTAAGGAGGGTATTTTAGGAAAAGCTCAAACCAGCTGGGTTTATTCAGAATGGTTTTATAATGGCTGAAAGCCTCAAATCCGGCCTTCCCGTGGTAACTGCCCATGCCCGATTCCCCCAGTCCCCCGAAAGGAGTGTTCATGTTGATGAAAAGCAGGACCACATCATTGATCATTCCTCCCCCGGATGGCACCTCTCTGATGATTCTTTTTGCGCTCCTGATATTCCCGGAAAAAATGTAGAGGACCAGTGGCGTGGGATTGAATTTAAGGGACTCGATCAGCTGCTCCGGGTCACTGTAAGTCAGGAGGGGCATGACCGGCCCGAAAACTTCGGATTGCATAATGGGATCCCCGGGTTCCACCCCATCCAGCACCGTGGGTTCAATGTAGAGATCTTCCCGGTCCCATTGGCCTCCTGCGACAACCTTGTCTGTTTCAATATAGGATTTGACCCTTTCGAAGTGGATCGAGTTGATCATGCGGGGCAACATGGGGCTCAGCTTTGGATCTTTCCCGTAGATGGCTGTTATGTTCTTCTTGATTTCCCGGATCAGCTCTTCCCTGATATCCTCATGCACATACACATGATCCGGCGATACACATGACGTGCCGTTGTTGTGGAATTTTCCCCATGTGAGCCTCTTGGCAGCCATTTTCAGATTGCAATCGGGCATCACTATGACCGGATTTTTCCCCCCCAGCTCAAGGGTTACCGGGGTGAGGTGTTCAGAAGCCGCTTTCATCACAATCCTTCCCACCCGGGTACTGCCAGTAAAAAAGATCTTGTCGAATTTCTCTTTCAATAACTCCATGGTCTCTTCCGGGCCACCCTCCTGCACGAAAAAAAGCTCCGGCGGGAAATTTGAATTGATCAGCCGGGCAAGTGCATGCGAGGAGTTTGAAGATATTTCGCTGGGCTTCAGGATCACTGTGTTTCCAGCGGCCAGGGAGGATATGACAGGCACAAGGGAGAGCATATAAGGATAGTTCCAGGCACCAATCACAAGAGATACCCCGTAGGGTACAGGAATGGTCCTGGAACTGGCAGGGAAATTCACCAGGTTGGTCCGGAACTGGCTTGACCGGGACCACTTCCTCATATTGCGGATGGCCCTGTTGATCTCTCCGTATGGCAGGCTCAATTCATTTTCCACGGTCAGGTAGAATGACTTCTTAAAATCCTTGTAAATGGCATCAGCCAGGATTTGTTCGTTCTGCAGCAACAGTTCGTGAAGCTTTCTGAGTGTCTCTATTCTTCCTGAAATGGCCCGGGTTTTTCCCGAGAGGAAATAGGTGCGCTGGGATTTGATCAATTCCTTCATGCCGCAAAAATAGCAATTATTGGTTCAAATGGTTCAGACCCCTAAGTCTGAACCTATACTGGATCTTTCACAGGTTCGGTCCGCGCATTCCGGGCGATGGGAAGCACCTGCCAACATACATTTGATAAAAATTAAGATTCAGAAATAGTGAAGCGGGTAATCAAGTTTTGGATATGGATAGTTTGGTGCATCCTTGTGATGCCTCCTGCTTTTTCCCAGGGCCTGTTTGAATCCTCCCTCTCCGGCGTACATGAGAATGAAGTTAGCAACTCAATTACCCTGGGAGGATTCATTCGGTCCGTGGCCTATGTGGGCAATAACCCTGAAAATGATCTCTATTATTTTCAGAGCGCCTATGCCCAGGCAGGCTTGCTGGTGGGTGCAAAAGCAGGTTCCTGGGCCACCGCAAGGGCGGATCTGAGATTCAGGTATGGCACTGAATTCGGGCATCCTGTGTCTGAAATAATCCTAAGAGAGGCGTATGTGGACCTATCGGCCGGACCGGTTGACCTCCGCTTTGGAAAACTTATTTCACCCTGGGGAAAAGGAAGTGTTTTTAACCCGGCGGAAAAGATAACCCCGTTGGACCCAACGGTGCGCTCACCCGAAGAAGACGATATTTACCTTGGCGTCTGGGCCATGAGGGGACGGATCAATATGGGATCTTCCATGAATCTGACCGCTACCTGGAAACCTGTTTATCAGGCAAGTGTCCTTCTCATCGATCCCATCCCGCTGCCGGGTTATGTGAATTTCCTTGATCCGGACTATCCCGGTCCTGAGTTGAAAGAAGGAAGTTATGGCATCAATTACAGCCTGCATGCTCCTTTGCTGGACGCCTCAGTATACTGGTTTGACGGATACAGCCACTGGCCCGGGATTGGTTTTGACTCCTTTATACTGGACTCAGCCACCTTTTCACCCATTGCCCTGAACCTCCGCGAGCAGGCATACCGGATCAGGATGCTGGGGATTGACCTTTCCATTCCTGTTAATGCATGGATCATCAGGGCGGAAGGAGCATGGTCCGATCCCGTTGATGGTCGGGCCGGCAGTGAATACATTCCCTTTCCCGAGATTTCATATACCGCTGAGATTGAAAGGAGTGGAACCCATATGACGTGGCTGGGGGGATACTATGGCAAGTACATCATGGAATTCGAGGCTCCTGCAGCCAGTCCCTCTCTGGGTGCCGACCTGCAGCAGTTTTACGGCCTGATCCAACAGGGACTGGATCCCGTGGGAGGGGCCATGGATAACCTCATTAAAGAAAACATCGCATCGTTCAACAGGCTCTATAATTATCAGCTGGAGGAATTTTACCACATGGCCTATTTTGTGGGACGCGGAAACTTCCTGAGGGACCGTTTGGAAATAGTCTTTCCGGTGATTTACAGCATTACCACAGAAGAATGGACCATCAGGCCCGGAATCTCATGGCTACCCTGGGATGGAATGAAAGTATCTGCCGGTTTCAGCGGCATGTACGGCCCTGGATCTTCCCTGTACGACATGGTAGGGCCCGTCCTGAATGCGGCCTGGCTCTCGTTTAAATTAACGTTTTAATTATCGATAGATGGAAAAGAAGATCATAAAAAACCGTTGGTGGATCATTATACTTTCAGTGGTGGTTACCCTGGCTTTCTCAAGCCTGTTATTAAAAATTCAGGTGGATCCTGACCTGAAGCATTACTTCCCCAAGACCATGACATCCATGGTCAATACCGACAGGATCGAAGAAGTGTTCGGGAACCAGGATATGGTCATGATCATTTTCAAGACAAAAGACATTCTGGATGCGGCTACACTTGAGCGGATTAAAACCGTAGAGAAGGAGATCGGAAGGGTCAGCGGGATCCGCAGGACCTCCTCCGTATTCGGATCGAACCGGATCCATGGTGAACAGGGGGTCATGTATGTGGATCCGACCATCGACCGGATCCCTCAAAATGAAGCACAAAAGGAGGCTCTCCGAGAAGTGATCATGGAGAATGAGATGGTTTACCAGGTGATGGTTTCCGATGATTTCACAGCCACTGCCCTGATCCTCACCCTTGAAAAGGATGCAAAAGAAGATGAAGTGTTTCAGGATATCCGCACCATACTTGCTGATCATCCCGGACCTGAAAAAACTTACTTCGGGGGTATGGCCTACCTTCGCCAGGCCATCGACCATGATATCAAACGGGACGGGATCATCCTGATCCCCATCGCACTGACCCTGATGCTCATCTTTCTCTATGTGGTTTTCAGGGAGTGGCGCGGTGTCTGGCTACCTTTCCTTGTGGTGGTGATGTCCTCACTGCTGGCACTGGCGCTCATCCCTATTCTGGGATGGAAGTTTTATGTGATCACCCTGCTGGTTCCAATTCTGCTCATTGCTGTGGCCAATGACTACGGGATCCATATGGTTGCCAAGTACCAGGAGCTCAATGCCACCGGGAACAATTACTCCATGAGGGAAATGGCGGTAAAGATTATGAGATCCCTTGGTAAACCTGTTTTACTGACCGGTCTGACCACCATTGCCGGAGTCTCTTCGCTCATGGCCCACACCATGATCCCGGCGCGTCAGATGGCCGTTGTGGCCAGTGCGGGAATCCTGTTTTCCATCCTTTTCAGCCTGATCCTGATCCCCGCCATCCTCTCCATGTTGCAGAAGTCAAAACCCAGGCCACTGCACAGGGAAATCCGGGATAAACGCAATGTGCTGGGTCGGTTTGCATATTTCGTGATCAGGAACAACAGGATCATTCCCCCCGTTGCACTGGTGGTCACCCTGGGCATCGCGACCGGGATTTTTTTCCTGCGTGTAGACTCCAATGAAGAGAATTTTTTTCCGGAGCATCATGAGGTAAAACAGGCCGCTTCGATTATCAACAGCAAGTTCGGAGGATCAGAAAATATCTCGGTCATGTTTTCCGGAGATATGTTCGATCCCCAGATCCTGAACCGGATGGAAGCATACAGAACCGAAATGGAGAAGATGGATGCCATTGATCTGACCATGTCCTTTTCCGGTGTGGTGCGGGAAATAAGCAAGGCCCTTAATGACCCGGGAGATCCTTTTTATGACAGGATCCCTCCCACCCGGGAGGCAGTGGCCCAGTATATGGAACTCTACTCCATGAGCGGCGATCCCGAGCAGCTTGAGCAACTGGTGGATTTCAATTACCAACATGCACACATGATGATCCGGATTAATGATGCCACGATCGAGTCGGTGAATGCGATCATCCAGCACCTGGAAGAGATTACGCAAAATGATGCCTCGGTGACTGCAATCGGAGGGTACGGATATGTCCGCACCGAACTGGCCAACAAGGTGCTGTCCGGGACCTATAAGTCCCTGGGTATTGCCCTGGTGGTGATCTTTGTCTTAATGGCTGCAATCTTCCGGTCCGCTGTGGCCGGACTGCTGGGGGTCATCCCCCTGGCCATCTCCGTACTGGTACTGTTTGGGATAATGGGGATCACAGGCGTCAGGCTTGACGTGGCCACCGCATTGCTCTCCTCGGTAATGATCGGTGTGGGAGTTGATTATTCAATTCATTTTCTCTGGAGGTACCGGGAAGAACGCCAGCAAAACAGGCCGGCCAGGGAGGCTGTGATCAACACCATTACCACCACAGGAAGGGGAATCATTTTCAATGCACTTTCGGTGATCGTCGGGTTTGTGGTCCTGATCATCTCCTCATTCACTCCCATCCGGTTTTTCGGGGTCCTGGTGGTAGTCTCTATATTTACATGCCTGATCGGGGCACTGGTAATCATACCGGCGCTGGTCCTTCGGTTCAAATTTGGATTCCTGGAACCTGCAAGCGCGGAAATTCCGGCAGACACTCCGAAATTAAATATAGAAAGAAGAATTGCCATGATCCTGATCCTGGCTTCTTTAACTGCCATAGGTGCCAGCGGGCAGAATCCCCTGGATATTATCAGGAAAAGCCATGAGGTGGTAAAGATCAGCTCATTTGAGTCAGTATCCACCCTTACCATTACCGATTCCCGAGGCAATGAAAGGGTCCGGCAGAGTGCCATGGCCTCCATGTCCATGCCGGACGGCACCGAGAAACGGATCATCAAGTTCCTCTCGCCCGCCGAAGTGAAAGGGACCGGGATCCTGATCTTCGATTATCCTGAGAAAAGCGACGACATGTGGATCTACCTCCCTGCCATGAGAAAGACCAGGCGCATCGTGAGCACCGAAAAGAGCAAGAATTTCATGGGCAGTGAATTCTCCAACGCCAACATGACCGCACCCGGACTGGCGGACTTTACCTATACCCTTTTGGGAGAGGAAACCCTGGATGGGAATCCATGTTTCAAGGTGGAATCCGTACCCGTTTCCACCGACCTTGAGGATGAATACGGGTATTCCCGGGCCATATCCTGGATCGATAAAAATAATTATCTTGTACACCAGACACTTTACTACGATTTTGACGGTGAACTGTTCAAGACCATCTCGAACCAGGAATTCAGGAAACTGGATGAAACCAACAACAGGTACATGGTGACCCGCATGGGTGCGGTGAACCAGAGCAACCACCGAAGTTCAGAAATGGTCATGGAACAGGTAGCAGTCACCCCACCAAACAGTGATTATTTCACGGTGGGGTACCTGGAAAAAGAATGAGAAAGACCATATTTTTCGCCATGATCCTCTGCTGCTTGCCCATGCTGGTGGTGCAGGCACAATCCACTCCCAAAGCCACCCTTGAAATTACATTCACCGGGATCCGGAACGATATCGGACTAATCGCCATCGGGATCAACAGTTCCCCCGATGGTTGGCCCAGGAACCCGCAAATGGAGCTTAACTGGAAGAAAACCAGTGTTGTGGACGGTGTCTTCACCGCGAAGATAGAAAGTATGAATTATGGGACCTACGCCATCTCGGTTCTGGATGATCAGAACAGCAACCTGGAGATGG
Organism: Bacteroidota bacterium; assembly: GCA_024640885.1. Lineage (GTDB taxonomy): Bacteria > Bacteroidota > Bacteroidia > Bacteroidales. Next base: position 23,296 of record JAHEEC010000021.1, read on the forward strand.
ATATGGTGCTGGGCATCCCTAAAGAGGGATATGGATTTTCAAACAACCCGTCCGTAGGGATTTCGACCCCTAAATTTAACGTGTGCGCCTTCATCCTGGACAAACCGTTTGTAAAAATCTCTATCGACCTGAGGTATACATTGAAGGGCAGGTAACGAGATAATCCCTATTTTTGCACACCAGAAAGTAAAATGTTAGGGGATCATGAGGAGTGAAGCCACCATATGCGCTTTAGCCACCCATGGCACCGGAGCTATTTCCGTGATCCGGATCAGCGGGCCTGATGCAATCAGGATCGTGGAGGGTCTGTTCCATGCGGCCACCAGGGGGAAGAAGCTCCGGGATCAGGCACCCAGTACCATTCATTTCGGCACCATCCGTCACCGGGGGAAGATCATCGATGAAGTGCTTGTAAGTCTTTTCAAATCACCCCAATCCTACACCGGTGAAGATGCCATAGAGATCTCCTGCCACGGTTCGATCTATATCCAGCACAAGATCCTTGAGCTGCTGGTGGAGTCCGGCGCCGTCCCGGCCAAGCCGGGAGAATTCACCCAGCGTGCCTTTTTAAACGGGAAGATGGACCTCTCCCAGGCCGAGGCGGTGGCAGACCTGATTGCTGCCGAATCGGAAGGAGCCCACCAGGTGGCCCTTCAACAGCTGAGGGGTGGTTTTTCGAACCAGCTGAAGCACCTGCGGGGACGCCTGCTTCATTTTATCTCCATGATCGAACTGGAGCTTGATTTCAGTGAAGAAGATGTGGAATTCGCAGACCGGCAACAACTCACAGAACTTGTGGGAGAGATTGATCTCCTGATCAACGAACTTATCCGCTCATTCCGGCTTGGTAATGTGCTGAAGAACGGGGTTCCGGTGGCAATCATCGGGCGTCCCAACGTCGGAAAATCAACCCTCCTCAATGCCCTTCTCAATGAGGAACGCGCCATTGTGAGTGATATCGAGGGAACCACACGGGATTCCATAGAGGACACGGTGAACCTCCAGGGAATTACCTTTCGGTTTATAGATACCGCAGGGATAAGGGAAACCGCTGAGCCCATTGAAAACCTCGGGATCAGGCGCACCTACCAGAAAATCGGACAGGCTTCCATCGTCCTGCTGCTCGCTGAAGCAGGCGATGATCCAACCCTCATCGTTCAATCTGTGGAAGCCATCCGCAAACAGATTGCACATGGTCCCCAGCAGCTGGTGGTGGTGCTGAATAAATCCGACCAGCTTTCCGGGAAAGAACTCCGGGATACACTGGCTGAGCTCACGGTGCTTCCCAATGAACGTGTCATCGCACTCTCTGCAAAGAAGGGAAATCACATGGATAGCCTGAAAGGGTTGTTGCTTGAGCTTGTGAACGCAGGGAATATCAGGCACCAGGATGTGGTGATCTCCAACATCAGGCATTTCAATGCCCTTAGATCGGCTTCAGAAAGTCTCTCAAGGGTATCAGAGGGACTTGCCTCTGCCCTCCCCTCTGACCTGCTTGCGCAGGATATCCGCGAGGCGCTCCATTACCTGGGCGAGATCACCGGCGAGGTGACCACGGACGAGATCCTGGGCAACATCTTCAAGAACTTCTGTATCGGGAAATAGCGGCACAATGATCCAACTTTGCATTCACTGTAAAAGAGATCCATTCTTCTGCTCAACTTTTATCAATGGTTCAATTCTTTTGTTAATTTAGTATCCGAAGTGTGGACCGAGCCGTGTCTCCAGCACCTCCAGAAAATCAGCCTTTGCTGTGCAGCGGGTTCGTCAATGAATATTTAGGGTACCAGAATCGTTGGGTGAACCTAATTCGGTGGAGGACTGATTATCAATATTTTTAACAAGGGCGATTACCCAACATAAATGATCTCGTCTGGTTTTTCAGGATGATCAACTTCATCGTTCCTGTGATCCCCAATATCCTTTTAAAGTATTGATCAAGAATACAATTGGGTTTACATTTAAGTAAACCCAAAATGGATCCTGTGAGTGAGGCTTTAAAATTCGAAAACCCCAAAACAATCTGATTTATGCGAATGAAGAGAGTACACCATTGGAAAATCTTCCTGTAACCCAGGCATGAGCTGGCATCCTCCTTGATTAAACCAATCTCGAAATGGATTTCAAAATAAATATAGAGTTGATTCATGATGTCACTTCAGGACCCAATTGGCAATTAACCAGACCTATTAAACACCCTGAACAAGCAGAGAATAATTTTAGGTTCACATCAAGCAGTTAACCCCTATGAGCCTGGCAGTTAAAGCTCATAAAACCACGGCTCTTCAGAATTTCGTTCTATTTATAACAATTAAATAAGGGAGTTATGATGACTAAAAAATTATGGTTTTTACCATTTCTTGCACTGGGCATGATATTTTTTATTCAATGCTCGGATGAACCCTTCTATTCTGCAGCTGATGATCCGGCTGAAATGTCTGCACTGAAAGCTGGAAAGGGAGGTGGCAACGGTGGCGGTGGCGGAGGCGGCGGCGGTGGCGGCCATACAGAGGTGATTGGGAATAATTTATCATTTCCCGCCATTGCTGTGGATGGATTTGGAATCACAGACCTTGCCGAGGAAACCTTCAATGTCCCGTATACTGGAGACAACCCCGGATTAACCCAGGCAGAGATCGATGATCTTGAATTAAATGGCCCCTGGTTCCCACAAAAGACTGAGGGAAATGTATGGCAGGCCGATTTTACGTCGTCGGCTGCAGTGGATATTTCATTTATTGATTGGGGTGATGTCATAGAATCCGTCAACCCCAAACTCAGGCGCCCATTCAGGCTCGAGGTGACCCTGTATGCACAGAGTACTATGTGGGGCTATACGATGGCCCTGCTGGAATATCCCAGCAGCATGGACGAGGTCCAGGGGACTAACACCATTCCATATCTTCCCGGCTATGCGACAGTGGTCTCGGCACAACCAAGGCTGGTGATCCAATTTCTGGGGAATATTGATCACGAAGCTCTGGTCTGGGACGAAATAGATCGTCTTTGGATGGTGCCAGGGGATCCTCCTAATATTCCTGAAGTCACTCCTCTTTCATTCAGCACTGAATTAAATGTGGGTGGCAAATATATTTACGGAGCATCAAAGGGAGGCTGGAAACCTGTAGATGCTGGTTTCTATAGGATCACTTTCTACATTCCCTCTTCGTCGGGTATCAACCTTAGAAATGCAGAAATCGACAATTATGGTGCTGACGAGGAGGCAGGTGAAGAATCAGAAACCGGGGCCGCCATACCCGAGGTAGATCCGGACAATAACCTCACCTACGTGGATGTCCTTGTCGTAGCTGGAGGAGGAGGAGGGAAACGATGATTGAAAATGCGCTGAGTTCTTCTGCTTGATATAAAGAGGCTGCCCTGTCCTAACTGGGGCAGCCTCCTGCTTTGGCCAGGTTGCCTGTCGAAATGATCCGGTTAACGCAGGTACTGTTTTTCCATCCTGATCTTGTTGGATCGCCGGATAAGCATAGCGGTCCACAAGTATTCTGAAGGCATCTGCATCCCTTCTGACACAGGATTCGATAATATCCCGGTTATCCAATTGCTCGTGTTTCAATTGCTAATAATACGCCTGTTCCACCTCCCGGCAGGATTGGCCGGCTCTTTGATTATCAAGGCTTAACAGAAGCAGATCTCCGCCTGGGGAACAGCCTGGAACCCTTTGCTTCGACATTAATATTAATTTTAAATAACATCTTTGGAATTAATGTGTTATATTAATATGATTTTATATCAATAGATTACGAAAGGGAACCTTCTATGTATGAAAAAAAGAATCACAATTATACCTCACCGGACCTGTCCAAACTGCAGGAAGTTGTCATCGATCTCAGGACAAAGATCTACATAGCCATCGGCGATGATCCTGAGGAGGCCCGAAGCCGTTACCTGGCCAGGGTTGGCAATAAAAAACCATAGCACCCTCCCACCCCCTTTTATTTCTGGTTGATTCTTCAGGTTCTGATCCTGCGGCAGGTTTTGCTGTACGTGGAAACCACTATCCAGGGTCAAAACTTGGCACTCTAATTAATAATCGATCTAAACTTAATAATTGATATATTTTAGCCCGGATTTGTTCTGAATTATCGAAAATCTAACCAATCTTTCGTAAATATGATACAATGGGTTAAAAACAATGATGCCATCGGTACGGTGAACCGGGGTGTCCCATGTGAATCTGGGCTTTGTACCCTCTGCGATTCCTCCTGCAAAGGCAAATGTGAAACATGGCTCTCCTCATTGAAGGGAAGAAAACTGCTCTATCCAAGGAATTTTGGACAAACCACATCAGGGGCCTGGCTGGTTTCATCTGTAGGAACCGGTTACCATTCCCTGAGGATCCAGGGTTACGCATACGGGGCCAAAGGAATTACCCCCCCCCTGACCAACAACGCAGATGACTGCCTGTTTACTAACGCCCGGATTGACACTGAATTCGGGACGAAGGAAAAAACCGTGTGCCGGGTACCAATTATGACAGGGGCCCTCGGGTCGACTTTTATTGCCCGGAATTACTGGGAGTCATTCGCCGTGGGTTCAGCCCTCAGCGGCATCCCGATTGTAGTTGGCGAAAATGTAGTTGGAGTGGATAAGGAATCGGTCCTGAAAAATGGTAGAATTGAAAAAGCACCAGAACTTGACCGGAGGATTGAGACTTTTTTCAGGTATTATGACGGGCATGGAGCCATGATCGTCCAGATGAACGTGGAAGATACACGCAACGGGGTTGCGGAATATATCATCGACAAGTTTGGAAACAAAGTGATCATGGAACTCAAATGGGGACAGGGTGCAAAGAATATCGGCGGTGAGATCCAGGTAAAGAGCATTGCCTATGCCAAGTTCCTGAAGGACCGTGGCTACCTGGTGGATCCCGATCCCTACAATCCCATCGTGGAGGCTGGCTTTGAGGCAAGGGCCGTCAGCGCATTTGCCAGGCACAGCCGGCTGGGTGGCACCGAGTTGTCATCGGTCGACCAGGTGAGGGAGTCCTTTATGAGCAGCGTGGCGTACCTGAGGAAGCTGGGCTTTACAAGGATCACGCTCAAGACCGGTGCGTATGATATGGAAGCACTGGCCATGGCCATCCGGTTCTCGGCTGATGCCGAACTGGACCTGCTGACCATTGATGGGTCGGGCGGAGGAACAGGAATGAGCCCCTGGAACATGATGCAACACTGGGGAATCCCTTCGGTCGCCCTTCATTCAAAAGCATATGAGTATTGCAGTATCCTTCAGGCAAAGGGGATCAGGCCGCCGGATCTCTCTTTTGCGGGAGGGTTTGCAAGGGAAGATCATATATTCAAGGCCATTGCGCTGGGTGCCCCATTCTCCAAACTGGTATGCATGGGCAGGGCTCCCATGATCCCCGGTTTTCTCGGCAGCAATATCGAGGGAGTATTCAAACCCGAGAAAAGGGCTCAACTTCACGGTCACTGGGAGTCTCTCCCTCCCTCTGTACTTGAGGCCGGAAAGTACCCGGAAGAGATCTTTTCAGGCTGGGAACCGGTGATGGAAAAGGTGGGAAGGGACGAGATGAAGAATATTCCATATGGTGCCATTGCCATGTATGCCTTCGCCGATAAGCTGGCATGCGGACTACAGCAATTCATGGCGGGGGCCCGGAAATTCAGCCTGGGTGAAATTTCCAGGGACGACCTGATCTCTGCCAATCGCGAAACGGAGGAGGTTACGGGGATAACATTTATGACTGATGCAAAAAACGAGGAAGCACTGAAAGTCCTCAACAGTTAATTCCCTGCTACAAATTCCCTGCAGATGGCCCCTACTCCATTCTCAGGCTCTCTGCCGGGTTTGCCGTAGCTGCCCTGTATGAGTGATAGCTCACCGTGAGCATTGCCATGATCAGTACGACCAGGGTCACCAATGCCAGCACCAGGAAATACATTCCTGCGTGGAAATTGATGTGATAGGCGAACTTTTGCAACCAGGCCCTGACTCCAAAAAAGGCAGGAACCGAGAGCAGGGTACTGATGATCAGCAGGTATACCATTTCCTTCGAAAGCAACCTCATCACCACCTGTACAGAAGCACCCATGATCTTCCGGATCCCTATTTCACGCGTGCGCATGGCCGTGGTATATGAGATCAGACCGAGCAATCCAAGGCAGGTGATAAAGATCGAGAGGATGGAAAAGATCATCAGCAGTTTCCCGGTCTTTCTTTCCACATCAAAAAGCTTATTGAACTCTTCGTCCATCCAGGTATATTCGAAGGGGTGGTCAATGGTGAAATCCTGCCACCTGTTCTGTATGAAATCCACAGTTTCCGCCCTGTTTCCATCCCCCAGCCTTATGATCAGCTTGCCTTCATAGTTCCCGGGCATAAAATGGATTGCCATGGGTTTGATCTCATTCTGCATGGATTCAAAATGAAAATCCCTGATCACACCGATGATTGGCATAAATTCATCGGGATTGCCTACCATGCTTGGCTGAACAAATCGCGTATTCAAAGGATCGCTTATCCCAAGTACCTTCAGGGCAGCTTCATTCACAACCACACCCGCCGAGTCAGAACCCATTTCCCTGCTGAAAAACCTGCCCTGTACCACTTCGAGGCCAAGTACCTTCTCGAAGTCATAGCTTGTGTTGTACATGGCCAGGGTCAGGACCTCGCTCCGGTCGTGTCCCTCCAGCCAGTGTGCATTTCCCCAGTAACCGCCCGAAGGTATATGCGTTGAATTGGCGGCGCTGAGTATGTTGGCGTGCTGGATCAGTTCCTCCTTGAATGGATCAATTTTCTGACCGAGCACGTCGGATCGGTTCACCACAAGCACATTTTCCCGCCTAAAGCCAGGATCCTTCTTTTGCATGTATACCAGCTGCCGGTTCACCGAGGCAGTGGCAATAAGGATCACGATGGTTACCGTGAACTGCATGATAATCAATACGTTCCTGAGAATACCCTTCCTGGATCCTGATGATATCCCCGGCCTGAGGACCGCTGTGGGTTTAAAGGATGCCAGCACAAAAGCCGGGTAACTTCCCGCAAGGATCCCGATGACAATGGCAAAAATCAGCAGGGATGGAATGACCCAGGAATGACTGAAAATGTTAAACCGGAGATTCATCTGGATCAGGTTGTTGTAGGAAGGCATAAGCAGCATCACCATGGCTACCGCAACCACAAGGGCAATAAGGCTCAGGACCACAGTTTCCGTCAGGAACTGAATGACCAGCTGTCTTTTTCTTGATCCCACTACTTTCCTGAGTCCCACTTCACGCGAACGCCTGGCAGACTGGGCCGTGGCCAGGTTCATAAAATTGATCCCTGCGATGACCAGGATCAGGATGGCCGCAAAAAGAAAAAGGTACACATAGAGTGCATTTCCTGGCGGCTGCAGATCGAAACGCAGGTCTGAATTTAAATGGATATCCGCAAGCTTCATAATCCTGTATCCGTAAGAATTACCGGCTGCTTCAAACTGCTCCAGGTCTATGCCCATGGCCTGCTGCACGATAGGTCCCACATACTTGACCACCATATCATAGAGGCGGGCTTCGAATTCCTCAGGATCCGTACCATCAGCCAGTACGACATAGGTGTGATAGTTCTGATTCACCCAGGAGGTGGGATGCCTGCTCTCCCCGAACGTACTCAGTGATCCGATCATTTTGCACTGGATATGGGAGTTTTCAGGAAAATCCTCCATGACGCCTGTAATGACCGAAACGTTGGTATCCTGTTCGATTTTCAGGGTGCGGCCCATGGGATCCTCGCTGCCAAAATATTTCCGGGCATACTCCTCCGACAGCACTATGCTTCGGGGATCTTTAAGGCAGGTGCGGGGATCGCCCCTGAGCAATTTGAAACTGAACACATTGAAGAAACTGGAATCCGCAAACAGGAATTCCTGATCTGTTTCGTTGAATACCCTCTCCCCGCTCCTCACCAGCCATCCGCCCATCTGTCTTACCCTGACTACATCTTCCACCTCGGGGTAGTCATTGATCATTGCTGCTGCCATGGGACCTGCAGTGACCGCGTCACGCATCTCTCCCGTAGGCATGCTCCCTGAGATCCATACCTTGTAGATCTGATGTGATTTTTCATGAAACCGGTCATAGGTAAGTTCGTTGACCACATAGAGAAGGATCAGGATGCTGCTGGCCAGGCCGATGGCCAGCCCGAAAATATTGATAGCTGCAAACCCCCTGTTTCTCCAGAGGTTTCGAAATGCGACAACGATATAGCTTCTTAGCATGACTGGTTGGTTTTTCTTAATTTAGATGCGGTAGCAAATAAGTACTGACCTTTCCATTAGACATCCGGAAGGGTCAGGTTCATACAATTTACTGAATTAATTATTATTAAAATAAAGACTACTGTGATGGGGAAATGTTACACAAGATCTCATTCGCCCAATTTATTCCTCCTTTTCGTGCTGTTTTTCATCGCTGGACCCCTGTGCTGCCAGCCGACGGATCTCATTGCGGATCTGGGAAGGATCCGGGTGGCCTCGTGCCAGTTCCCGGTGTCAGCGAATATTGGCGAGAATGCACGATGGATCATTGAACAGATGGAGATCGCCCATGATTCAGGGGCGCAAGTGGTGCATTTTCCGGAATGTGCCTTATCGGGTTATCCGGGGGTGGATCTAAAATCATTGGAGGATTTTGACTGGAATGATTTGCAAAACCGGTCTGATTCCATCATGGAGCGGGCCAAAGAATTGAAACTGTGGGTAATTCTGGGTTCCATCCATCCCCTCGGTGAAGGATTCAAACCCATGAATAGCCTGTATGTGATTGACCCTTCGGGCAGGATCGTGGATCGGTATGACAAACGTTTCTGCACAACCGGGGACCTGGAGTATTTTTCTGCAGGGGATCATTTCTCGGTGATCGATATCTGCGGGATCAGGTGCGGCCTGCTGATCTGTTTCGATGTGAGATTTCCGGAACTCTACAGGGAATACAAGAAACTCGATGTGGATGTGATCTTTCAATCCTTTTATAACGCCCGTCAGAAACCGGGAGGGATTCATCCCAGGATCATGCCTCTAACCTCACAGGCCAGGGCTGCGACCAATCATATATACATGTGCCTGTCCAATTCATCCTCCCCCAGCAGCTGGCCGTGTCACCTGATCACACCGGATGGATTGATCCGGCACAGGTTGGAGCCTGACTATCCCGGTGTGCTGATCTCTCAGATTGACCTGTCGGAGGATTATTATGATGCCAGCAGGGATTTTCGAGAGGATGCCTTGAACGGCAAGCTTTCTTCAGAGGATCCCCCTGTGCACCCGAGGAATTCGGACAGGACAACCCTCTAATCAATCCTCGCCGGCAATCCGGAGAAACTATTCGTACCTCAGGCAACTTGCGGGATTCTGTGATGCCGCCTGGTAGATCTTCCCGGCAATGGTCAACATGGTCACCGAGAAGATGATAATGACAGAGTAGATGAATATGGCCGGAGTGAAATCCAGGTAATGGTCCCAGATACTCTCCAGCATGAGTTTTGACAGATAATATCCCCCGATGCATCCCAGTACACATGAGATGGCCAGGTTGATCAGGAAAGCTTTGCTGAGGACCTTAAAAATATGATGGATCAACGCCCCCATCACTTTCCGAATGCCAATTTCCTTGGTTCTGTTCAGGATGCTGAGCGAGACCAGGGTATAGAGGCCGGTCATGGAAAGGATGGTGGCCACGATGGCCAGGAAAATGTAGACCTGTTTGATGCTCCGGTTAATGCTTTTCTCCTCCTCCAGGGTATCTTCCTGGTACATTCCCGTAAACGGATAATTTGGAAAAGACTTCACCCACGTCTCCCTGAGGAATTCAAGAACTTCCGGAAGGTCCTGGGGGTCGGCCCGGACAGCCATGGAATAGTAACGATCTTGTGAAGGCAACTTGATCAGGGTCGGATCGATCTTGGCCCACATTCCATTGCTGAAGAAATCATTCACTACACCGATCACCGTATACTGGATGGTATCATTCATTCTTACCTGTTTACCCACCGGCTCCTCCCAACCGAAAACCTCCACCATCATTCGATTCACCACAATGGACACCCCGCGGTCCGCATCCTCCCTTCCCGGATCAAAGATCCTTCCATCCAGCACATCGAGACCCATGGTTTGGAGGTAGGAGGGCCCCACATCCATCACATTGACTTCCAGTTTTTTATTTTCATCCTCGATGGACCGGCGGTATAAACCAAAGCCGATATGTTCCTGGGTCCCGGCTGCCTCTATAATCTTGGGGTTCTGGATGATGCTCTCATAATATGAATTAAAGTGCTGTGCCTGTATGGGCACCACGATCAATTCATCCCGGGCATAACCCAGGTCAGCGGTTTCCTGGTAAATGGCGTTCATGGAGAAAATGATCCCCGAAACGATGGATAAAACGGAAATGGTGAACTGGAATCCCAGCAGTATTTTTGCCAGGGGGCCGCCTGCACCAAGCCTGTTCCTGCCCTGAAAAATTATGAGCGGCCTGAATGAGCTGATATACAGTGCAGGGTATGCACCGGCCAGGAATCCGGTCACAAGCAGCAACAGGATCAGGAACACCCAGAAACTCCAGTGCCCGGAAAAAGTCATTCTGATGGTCATATATTCCCAGAGGCTGCTGTAGGCAGGCACCAGGAAACTGGCTACCAGGATCCCTACAAGGAGGGCCAGGAAACAGATGATATAATTTTCGATGAGGAACTGTGTCAATAGTTGACGCCGCTCTCCTCCTGCCAATTTTCGGATCCCTATCTCCATCAGTCTCTTTCCTGCTGAAGCGATGGCCGTATTGGCAAAATTGAAACAGGCGATCAGAAGCACCAGAAGGGCCATGATTAAAGGGGCCAGCACCGCTGCCGGGTGCAATCCCGGGAACATTGCACTGTTCCAGATATCCCTTGAATTGTCAGACATCTCCTTGAGAGGCACAATGTGAAAACCTGTAATTTTGAAACTTTCGTTTGCTTTGTTCTGGGCAGGGATATATTGTTCCAGCCCATTCATTACAGCCGGAAGTGAGGATGCGTCCGGAACCTGGATAAACAGCGCCCTGACGAACAGGTTCCACTCTGTATCATCCACGTTCCACATGGTCAGGAAGTTCTCAATATGGGTCAGTACATCGATCCTGAAACTGGAATTCTGTGGCAGATCCCTGAAAACACCTCCAATGGTATAGGTATATTCATCGTTGTTGTCGTTGAATACCGAAACTGATTTTCCAATGGCCTCATCCGCTCCAAACAACACGTGTGCCATATCCTCTGAGATAAGCACATTATTAGGATTTTGCAGGGCTTCTTTATTTCCAGAGATCATGTAAAATGTAAAGATATCCAGGAACTCAGGATCCACATAGGAGATTTGCCGGTTGAAATTTTCATTTCCTACCTTTACCGGTGAATAGGAACGCATAAGCCTGGCCGATTTTAATACTGCCGGAATATCTTTCCTGATCTCCAATCCGAGGGGTGAGGGTATCGAACCATACTCCTGTTCACGGTCCTCCATATCGCGGTACGAATTCACCCTGTATATCTCCCTGAAATTTTCGTGCCAGCGGTCAAACTCAAATCCGAACATGTGATTGAAGTATGCCACTATGCAAATGGAAAGGGCCAGGCCCAATCCGAGTACGTTAATAATGGCGAATACCCTGTTTTTATTCAGGTTACGAAAGGTAACAAGCAGGTAATTTCTGATCATAGCCTTGGTTATTCATACCTTAAGGAGCGCACGGGATTGGTCGATGCTGTCTGATAAACGCGGAGCAACACCGTAAGGGCAGCAATGAGAAAAGCCAGAAGGGTGCTTACCAGGAATGTCCCGGCCTCCAGGTTCACCCGCGCCGGGTAATCCTGCAACCAGTCCCTCATAAAGATATAGCCAAGGGGCCAGGCCAGCAGGGTTGCAAAGAGGATCAGCCACACGAATTCCCTTGACAACGTGAACAATACACTGCCAATGGATGCACCCATGGCTTTGCGGATACCCACCTCTTTGGTTCGCTGAGCGGCTGAAAAAGAGGCCAGCCCCAACAGGCCCAGGGCAGCAATAAAAATAGCCAGGATCGAAAAGATACTGAACACTGTGGCGGTCTTCTCTTCATTCTGGTATAGCTCGGCAAGATCGTCACCCAGGAAGGTCATATGAATGGGTTGCTCCTCATCAAATGAGTTCCATGTGGCCTCTATGTAGGCCAGCGCAGAAAGAGCCTGGTTTCCATCGATCCTGACCGAAATCTGGTAGGGGGTAAATCTTGCGAATTCGATCACCAGGGGCCTGATCTCCTGGTGGAGGGATTGGAAATTGAAATCCTTCACCACGCCGATGATCGGACGGGCGGCAGGCTCTCCTTCGTTAAATGAATTGTAGAGTCTATTATTCAGTGGCTCGTCAAATCCCAGGGCCCTTGCAGCTGATTCATTGACTATCAGCGCAAAGGAGTCGGTGGGATTATCTTCCTGGAACCACCTTCCCTCCAGGAGTTCCAGCTTATAGGTCTGCGCAAAATACCAGTCCGTATAGATGTTATTGATGGCGTGGGTTTCATCAGGACCCGCACCTTCAGGGAGGAACGCATTATCTCCAATCATCCCGCCCGGAACTGCACTGGATCCGCTTACATGCGTGATGGCCGGATTTCTCAAAAGCTCCTGCCTGAAAGCATTCTGCTGATCACCAAGCACATCTGCCCTGTCTATCACCACCATGTTCTCTTTCTCAAACCCGAGGTCTTTCACCTGAATATACATCATCTGCCTGTTGACCACGAAGGTACAGATAAACAGCACGATGGTCACCATGAATTGGAAAGTCACCAGGATGCGCCTCAGGTAGGAACCCCTGATCCCTCTCATTGCACCGCTTTTCAACACATCTACCGGTTTGAATGAGGAGAGGAAAAATGCCGGGTAACTTCCTGCTGCAAATCCAACGAAAATCCCTATGATCAGGATCCCGGCAACCAGGCGCAATGGCCCTATGGAGCCAAGATCAAGCTGCTTTCCGGCCAGGTTGTTAAAGGCGGGGATGAAGAGCTCTACAAGGACAACGGCCAGGATCAGGGAGCATATGGTGATCAGGAACGATTCTGTCAGGAATTGCCAGATCAATCTCCGTTTCCCGGCGCCTGCCACTTTTCTGATCCCGACCTCGGTGGCTCGTTTGGAAGCACTTGCCGTGGCAAGATTCATGAAATTGATAGAGGCAATGATGATCAGGAAGAGTGCGATTACCGAAAAGATGATCACCGAAGTTTTGCTCCCGCCCGGATTGATCTCAAACTGAAGGTCTGAATCAAGGTGTATCGCGCTCAGTGGTTGAAGATAATAGCCATAACTATTCCCTGAGCTGTGGAATTCTTCTAATGTCAGTCCGAGCAATTCCTCCAGCTGGGGGCCCATATGCGTTTCCAGCAGTGCCGGAAACTTGGATTCCAGCTCACCGGGATCAAATCCATCCTGGAGCAGCAGGTATGTATAGTTGTTGTTCCCGAGCCAGAAAGGGACATCCGCAATATAGACGGAAGTGATGGAGGCCAGCATGTTGAACCTGAAATGAGAGTTTTCCGGGAACTCCTTAACCACCCCGGTCACCTCGAAACCCGTCTCCACCTGCCCCACCCTCAGCATTTTACCGATTGGATCCTCTTTCCCGAAATATTTATTTGCCACTTCCTCGGTAAGGACCACCGTGTTGGGCCTGTTCAGCATATTGACAGGATCACCGACCACGGCAGGTGCCGTAAATACATTAAAAAAGTTTGAATCCACATAGAAGAAATTTTCCTCAATGAAGACCCGGTCATCATACCTTACGATGGGTTCCCTTTCGAAAGTATATATCCGCGTAAAATCCTCCACCTCGGGAAAATCGCTCTTCAGTGTGGCACCCATGGGGGCATTGGAAAGCGCCGCTTCCATTTCATTATCCTGGATCTTCCCCCGGATACAGATCCTGTAAATGTTGCTGAAATGTGCATTGTGCCGGTCGAAGCCCAGTTCATCAACCACAAAAAGCAAAATAATGATGGAACTTGCTATTCCTGTGGCCAATCCCAGCAGGTTGATCAGGGTATAACCTTTATTTCTCCAGGCATTGCGGAGCGCGATCAGAATGAAATTTTTTACCATGACAGCTCAAAGTATGAACGGGCTATCCTCTCCAGGTAAGTGGTAATTCGGGAAATGTTCCTAAATTGTCTGCACAATATATATAAAATTATCAATCGAAATGAAGGGTTCTGTTAAATCTATGCTTAAACCGGTCTTTATCACAATCCTCCTGTTTTCAGGACTTGATCTATTTCCCTGCACCATTATTGCGGTGGGTAAAAAGGCCTCATCTGACGGATCGGTGATTGTCTCCCACACCGATTGTGGTCCGGACTGCAGGATCAGGGTGGTTCATGGACAATCATTCAATAAGGGAGAAATGGCTCCCGTTCACTGGGGGATCCAGGATATTTACCGTCCCCTGGATGACTTCGGGGATGTGATCGGAAGCATTCCACAGGTGGAGAGGACATATACCTATTTCCACTCGGCATACCCCCATATGAATGAGCACCAGCTATCCATCGCAGAGAGCACCACAAGTCAGCGCGAAACCCTGAAAGTGGATATGGCGGTCTGTAAACAGATTATGACCGTGGAGCAGGCCCAGGCATTTGCGCTGCAACGCTTCAAAACAGCCCGGGAAGCCACCGAATTTATAGGTCACCTGATGAGTAAATACGGATTCCTTCCCTCCTGCGTGGGGGAATCGGAAACCCTTGTGATCGGTGACACTAAAGAGATCTGGATCTTCGAAGTATTCAGTGTGGGATCTGACTGGGATCCGGATAGCGGAGAACCCGGGGCCATCTGGGCAGCACAGCGTGTTCCCGAGGACCATGCCCTTGTGGTGGCCAACTGGAGCATCATCAAAGAGGTGGATGAAACGGATCATGATAATTACATGGTCTCCTCAAATTACATGCAGTTTGCCATTGACAAAGGCTGGTACGATCCCCAGGGCTCAAAACCTTTTATATGGCAGGAGGTGTACGCTCCCATGGTCAGGGAATGGGCAACAAGCCGGATGTGGCTTTTTTACAGCACCTATGCCCCCGGATATGCCAGCTGGCCGGAACGGAGACTTGAAGACGGCCCCATGATGGGATACAACCAGTACATCCAATATGTGGAACCGCTCTCCATCTACCCTACCTCGGTGAGGCCTGAACATAAGATCTCCGTTCAGGATGTAATGGCTTTTCAGCGATCTACCTTCGAAGGAACCATTTATGACATGACCGAGGATTATGACTGGTACGTGCCTGACGGAAAGGGTGGAATGAAAAAAAGTCCCCTGGCTACACCCTTTCCTTCAAAGGATCTGAGGGAACTGATGGACATCAACAACCGGAGAAATGTGGCCAGGCCACAGGGCTATTACGGGATGATTGCCCAGTTGCGTGACTGGTTGCCCGATCCCATCGGGGGGATCTACTGGGTATTCCTGGATAATGCCTACACCAGTCCCTATGTGCCTATCTATGCAGGAACCCGGGAGATCGCCGAGTGCTATAAGAATTTCGATCCCACAACCTACAGCAACCTGTCTGCATGCTGGGCCATTGATTTCGTGGATAACCTGCTTTACCTGAAATGGCAGACGGCCATAAAAGATGTATGGGCCGTGAGGGATCCCTTTGAAGCGCGCCTTTTTTCCGAACGGGACAGCATCGATTCCAGGGCACTGGAGATCTACAAAAAGGATCCGGATAAAGCCCTTGAATACCTTACCGGGTACACCCAGTCCAATATGAAAGAGATTCTGGGGATGTATAACCAGCTGCACGACAGGCTGATCGTTAAATACAGCAACAGCAGGTAAGCATGAAACACCTGATATCCATCCTCCTTTGTCACAACTGCGGACACTCTTTTGGAAGGCACCTGATTTACCGTACCTGTTCAAATTGCTTCGCATGCATGGGATGTGAGATCTATACCTGTCCGGAATGTGGCACAGAAATCATTGTCAAATATAAAGGTCAGTCGGGTGGCACATGCAGATATTCCTCGATCAGTCAAAACTAAGATATCCCCGTTGAGATTCTCAGGAATGGCCGTTGATGTCCAATTAATCATTTAACAGGCAACCTTTGATACAACAATACCTGGGGGAGTTTGCTGCATTGCTTACTGCAGTGTGCTGGACAGTGACAGCCATGGCTTTTGAATCAGCCGGGAAACGCGTTGGGGCCCTCTCTCTGAACCTGATCCGGCTGGTCATAGGCCTGGTTTTTCTATCCATTTACAATGCAATAGCAAATGATGGTTTTTTACCCGCAGCCACTGGTTATCAATGGTTCTGGCTGGTCCTTTCAGGGCTGGTGGGATTTGTGCTCGGTGACCTCTTCCTGTTCCAGGCCTTTATCCTGATCGGCGCAAGGATCTCCATGCTGGTCATGTCGCTGGTACCTCCCCTGACCGCCCTGATCGGATGGATCACACTTGGTGAAGTGCTGAGTCGCATGGAGTTCCTGGGGATGGTGGTTACCGTATCGGGTATTGCCATGGTCATGATCCCCAGGATAGAGAAAACCAAGGTAAACAGGAAGCGGTTTGTGAGGATCGGTCCAATGATGATGGGAGGCCTGCTGGCCTTCGGGGGCGCAGTGGGACAGGCTGCAGGATTGGTTCTCAGCAAGAAAGGGATGCAGGACATGAATGCATTCTCCGCCACCCAGATCAGGATCATGGCCGGTGTGGTTGGATTTACAGTGGTCATCACCCTGTTTCGCCGATGGAAAAAGGTGCTGGAGGGGATCCGGGATCTGAGGGCCATGAAATTCATGATGCTGGGCTCCTTCACAGGACCCTTCCTGGGAGTAAGTTTTTCGCTCCTCGCAGTGCAGCATACAGATACAGGTGTGGCCGCTACCCTGATGGCCCTTACCCCGGTGATGATCATACCACCTGCCATCCTTATGAAAAAAGAGAAGATTAAACCACTCGAAATCATCGGGGCTGCGGTATCAGTGGCCGGGGTGGCTCTCTTCTTCCTTTAGTTGTAACTGTCCAGGGAATTCTTTTGTTTCTGGTGGATCCGCTGTTTGAGTTCTGTCTTCATATGCAGCATATTGGAATAAAGGATCACAATGGAAGCAATCCCCGCAAGCGCCAGCACATAGACCAGCAGGTCACCAAATGGAACAAGATAGTAGAATACGATGATCACCATGGTTACCCACACACCGGCACACCATGGACAGGTAATTATGGAGCTCAGGGTACCGAGGACATAGAGATTTTCCCTCTTTTTCAGCACATCCCTGAAATATTTAAAAATCTTCTCGAACACCAGGATCCGAGTCATCCTGTAGGAAGCCAGTATGACCACAACCGCATCCTTAATTGTCATTTCTTTAATATCAATGCCTTTCTTCTTAAGCAGGAAGCCCACCAAAACCACCATGCCAAAGAAGACAAAGGCCGACCAGAAATTCCATGCCTGGTGTTTACGTTCATTCATCATTTCCGATAGGTTTTCCTAACAATTGACAAGATACAAAACTATTTCTTATCCGGTATTTTACTCATGGCCCTTTCGGTCATCGCCGCAATGGTAAGTGACGGATTCACTCCCGGGTTTGATGAGATTGCGCTACCGTCGCACACAAACAGGTTTTCATAACCAAAAACCCTGTGATCCAGGTCAATGACCCCCTCCCTGGCATCCCTTCCGATTACGCACCCCCCCAGGATATGAGCGGTGGTCGGGGTACCGGTCATCACCTCGGTGGCCAGAACAAAGGGTGTCCCGGCCACCTCCCGGCTTGCTGCCTCGGCCAGTTCTTTTGAAAAAGAGATGAATGCCGAGGGTGGAGCTCCGTTCGAAATATTGGAACGCAAATTAAATAATCCCCGCCTGATCCCCAGCGTACTATCCAGGTGTTGCATGAATAGCAGGATCATCGATTCACGGGCAAAATCCCTGCTGAAGTAGACCCTTAGCCAGGGGACCGGTCGGACCAACATCTTCCAGCACAGTTTCAGGATCCTTCCAGCCATGCTTTTTCCATGCGTAAGGGGCACCCCGAGCAATTTCCAAAAGCCGGAACCGCTTCCATAGCGTACTGCTTCAAGGTGTGTATCTTTATCCGGCGGGAATATGGACCCGATGGCTATTCCCCTGGAGAAGTCTCGCTCCTTCTGGCTGGAGTGCACCAGGACCAGGCTCTCATTGTTGGTCCGGATCTGATTCCCCACCATTTCGCTGATCCCTGCCAGGTACCTCCCCTTCATATTCAGCAGCAACCTCACGGTACCCAGGACGCCTCCTGCAAGGATCACCCCCTGGCTTTTTACCCGGGTGGTGCGCCTGAACAACCTGGTGGAGTCTCGGAGGGTGACCTGGTAGCCCTCCTGACCTGACTTCCCGTTTAAAGCAGTGATCCGGACCACCTTTTTCCCAGCCCGTATCTCCGCTCCCTTTTTCTCAGCCAGGAAGAGATAATTCTTATCCAGGCTATTTTTTGCATTATGGCGGCACCCGGTCATGCAACCTCCGCAGGAGGTGCAACCCGAGCGTTCTGGTCCCGCTCCCTCAAAATAGGGATCCGGAACCACCTGCTCCGGTTCCCCGAAAAAGACCCCTACCCTGGTGGGTTCAAAAAGTCCATTTCTCCCGTAGTTTTGTGCAACGGCTTTAAGGACTTTGTCGGCATCATATAATTCAGGATTTTCGCATACTCCAAGCATCTTTTCAGCCTCACTGTAATGGTCATTCAGCTCCTTTTTCCAGTCAGCCAGCCCCGCCCAGCTTCCGGATTGAAAAAATGGTTCCTCGGGCCGGGGTAATGTGTTGGCATAGACCAGTGATCCTCCCCCGACCCCCACACCGCTCAGGATGCCCACATGCCTCATGAAGGTCATCTTGAATATGCCATGGAAACGGAACAGGGGCAGCCACAGCCAGCGCCTGAGATTCCAGTTTGTTTTTGGAAACTGCAAGGGATCCCATCTTTTTCCCTTCTCGACCACCAGCACCCTGTATCCCTTTTCCGATAACCGCAGCGCTGATACGGAGCCTCCGAACCCGGATCCCACGATCAGATAATCACAGTCATAGTTCATCACCTTGATTTGGACATTCAACTTTCAGTGGATGAAGTTATGATTATTGGAAAATATATGGCTTTCAAACCACCTAATTTTTGGTAACTTGATCATTTTACAATCATCCATGTATTCAAAAGAGGAAGCGAAAGCACTGAGGGAGGAGTTCTGGGACAAATTCAATGCCATGTCCAGACAGAGGCGACTGCGTAAGAAACTGCCTGGTGCCTGGTTGCTTACCCACACGGGTATCAAAGCCCTGAACCTTCGTTTTCATGTGGACCAACAAGCCGTTCTGGTCGGCATTGATCTGGAAACCAGAAATATGGATAAGCGATTGGAGCTTTTTGAGAAACTTGAATCGGTGAAAAAAATCCTTGAGGAGGCCATGAAGGAGCCTATGATATGGGAACTGGAATACATTCGGGAGAATGGAAAATCTGTAAGCCGGATCTATCTCCAGAAGGATGGCGTGGATATCTATAACCGTGATACCTGGAATTCGGCCCATCAGTTCATGTATGACCATATGATGAGGCTGGAGAAATTCTATCTCGAATACATGGATTACTTTAAATACGGCTAGCCGGTGGATTTTACCGCTGGACTGTTAGGTATCTTTTCCCTAATTTTGTTTAAAATTTGTGTCATGGCCCGGCTCCGGATGATCCTTTTTATAACCTTCACAACCCTTGTGATCCCTGGTTGGGCTCCACTGCCTGCCCAGGAGTCTGCAAAGGGGGCGAACAGGCTCCCGGTAGTGGCAGGTTCATTTTATCCTGCTGGCAGGCAAGCGCTTGAATCGCTGCTGCAGGAATTGTTTGAACAGGCAAAGAGTGTGGAGCTGGAAGGAAGGATCCAGAGCCTGATCGTGCCTCATGCGGGGTATGCTTATTCAGGATTGGTAGCGGCTTCCGGCTATGGGAGCATTTCCTCCGATGCGAAATATAAAAATATTTTCATCATCGCTTCTTCACACCGGGTATCCTTCAGCGGTGCATCTGTTTATGCAGCAGGAGATTATATAACCCCCCTGGGTACCGTGAGTGTCAACCGGAAGATCACAGACGCCCTGATCCGTGACAACGATGGGATCTTCTTCAATAAGGAGGCACATGAAAGGGAGCACAGCATCGAGGTCCAACTGCCCTATATCCAATACCATTTTGAGGAATTGCCACCCATTGTCCCCATTATTATGGGTACCTCCTCTGTAGCTGCCGCCCGGGACCTCGCCACTGCGCTTCTCCCCTATTTTGTGCCTGAGAACCTGTTTATCATCAGTTCGGACTTCTCCCATTATCCCGATGCCATAAATGCCCACCGGATCGATGGGCTTACCGGTGATGCCATCTTGACGAATGATCCTGAAACCTTTTATAATACCTTGAGAAAAAACAGCAGGGAGCCCGTGCAAAATCTATCCACTCCGAGTTGTGGCTGGAGTTCCATCCTGACCCTGTTATATATGTCGGAACAGAGCGATCAGATGAAACTTACCCCCGTCCTGTACCAGAATTCGGGGGATCTGCCCGATGGAGATAAAGAGAGGGTGGTCGGTTACTGGGCCATTGCCGGGCATCTCATCCCGGAGAAAAACACTCCCTATTCCATCACTGAAGGCGAAAAGAGGCAATTGCTTGAAATTTCCAGGAGTACCCTGGAAACCTACCTGCAAACTGGCGATATATATGAAGTATCCCCTTCAAACGTTGCGGGAGTCCTGAACCAGCCCGCCGGAGCATTTGTCAGCCTTTACATGGGTGACAGGTTGCGGGGATGCATAGGAAGCTTTTCGCCTTCGATCCCGCTTTACCAGGTGGTTCAGGAGATGACCCTGGCAGCGGCCACAAGGGACCAGCGGTTCGCTCCGGTGGAATATCCTGAGCTGAAGTATCTCAGGATTGAAATATCGGTCCTCACACCCCTGCAAAGGATCAGCTCCATTGATGAATTTGAACTGGGAAGGCACGGGATCTACATGACAAACGGGGGGAAATCGGGAACCTTCCTTCCCCAGGTGGCCAATGGAAAGAACTGGAGCGCAGAGGATTTCCTGGGATATTGTGCCAGGGAAAAAGCGGGGTTGGGCTGGGATGGATGGAAGGAGGCAGATCTCTATGTATATGAAGCCATTGTATTCGAGGAGGATCCATAAAAATGACCCAGGGACCTTACCACTTGTTTTCGCTCGGCTTGCTGCTCATCCTCTCTTACCTGGCGAGCATGCTGCTGGTTCGGATGAAGTTGCTTACCGGTGCCAGCCATAAAAAGCTATGGAATGTTTTACTGTTGCTCTTTTTTCTTTCAACGGCCATGCTTGGTCTGTTGCTGGCAGTCAAAGTAAACTATAAACTGAACATTGCCTGGATCGAAACTGCCACGAAGTGGCATGTGGACATGGGCATCGGCTTTGCTTTCGTCTCTTTCTTCCACCTCTCCCGGCACCTGGGTTACTTTCGGAGGCTCCTTTCCCGTGTACCGGTTGCCGCCGGCCCTGAGACCCGGAAACAACAACTGGTATTCACTACCTTCCAGGTAAGGCTTCTGTTTGTATTGCTCGGGTTTATAAGCCTTATGGCCCAGCTGGTGCTACTGAGGGAGTTTATCAAAACCTTCCACGGCAATGAACTGGTAATCGGGATATTCCTGGCACTCTGGATGATCCTGACCTCAGCAGGGGCATGGGTCGGCGCCAGGTTCCAGGGAAAGCTAAGCAGTGCTTCCGTATTATGGATCCTGTTGATTATGAGCGGTTTTCCCATTGTGATCTATATGCTTCTGATCCTCCTGAACAGGTATATATTCCTCCCTGGTTATGAACCCGGAATGATTGTCTCCATTGCATACGTGGTCCTGCTGATCGGATTGTTTACACTGGTATCAGGATTTCTCTTCGCATACGTTTCAAAAGCCGTGAAGAGGAGCCGGATCGATGCAAACTATTACATGCTTGATTCACTGGGATCCCTTCTGGGAGGGGTGGTTTTCGGACTGATCCTGGTCTTCTTCCTGGATAACATCCAGGTCCTCTCCTTTCTGTTTCTGGCCTCCATTTTGTCGGTCATGCTGGGTTTCAGGCATCCTTCAAGATTGCTTCATAAGCTGTTGACGGCGTTAGCCGGGGTACTCCTCTTTACATGGATCCTGTTTCCGGGTAACCGGAACCTGCTGGAAGGTTTGAGGTACCACGGTGAAAAGATCCTCGAAACTGCGGATGATCCGTATGGGAATTTAACCTTTACTGAAAAAGATGGTGAGATCACGGGATATCTGGACCGGAACCCTGTGATCTCATCCTCTGACCTGGCACGTTCTGAAGAGCTTGTACACTACCCCTCCCTCCAGCTCCAAGCTCCAAAATCCTTCCTCTTGCTGGGCGGGGGACTTTCAGGGATTCCCTCTGAAATAATGAAATACCAGCCGGTAATATTTGACTATTGTGAAGCAGATCCCAGGGTGTACCGCATGGGTAGTAAATACCTTCCACCCTCCCCTTCGGATGATTTCAACTTTATCCCGGTTGACGGAAGAAGCTGGCTCAAAAAATCAGGGGAGGTGAAATACGATGTGATTATCTCAACCTATGGCAATCCCCTGACCATTGGATGGAACCGTTACTTCACAATGGAGTTCTTTCGACTTGTGAAAAAGCACCTCTCACCACATGGCGTCTTTTGCATGCAACTGACCACCGGTGGCAACTATGTGAATGAACAGGGGATCAGGCTGCTTTCCATCAATTACCGGACACTGAGCCACGTATTTGACCATGTGACCATGGTACCCGGGTATGCAACCTATTTCCTTGCCTCGGCAGATACACTCTCACTGGACTTCCCGGCATTGCTGGGCGATCATGATGTGCCAACCACATACGTTCATCCCGATTACCTGGATGCATTTCGCCTCTCATTTGATGTGGATCAGCTGGTGGAAAGGATCAGTCCGGAGCAGGCGGGACTAAACAGCGACCTTAGGCCCAGGCTCTTCTTTGCCAGTATAGCCAGCCTGGAGTCGAGAATGGGAAGTCATACCCTGATGGTAACTGGCATTGTAAGCCTGCTGATTTTCCTGGTGCTGCTTTTCACCTATAAACCGGTGAAAGCGGGAATGTTCGTGGCCGGATTTACAGGGGCCGGAATCCAGATCCTGCTGATCACGGTGATACAGTCCTATTATGGCTTTGCATACATGGTGGCCCCCCTGCTCATCACAATATTTATGGGGGGCATTGTGGCAGGGACTTTATTGTGGCGATCCGTTCTGTTCACTCCGTCACTGGCAAAATATACAGGGCTGATCTGGATCATGGGCCTCATCGCCGCAACCGGGGTGATCCTGTTGAAAGTAGAGCAGTTGTTTCAATTCAGCCTGGTCGGTCAAATGTTGCTCGGTTTATTGAACCTCTTGCCCGGCATGATTGTCGGATCGGTGTACGGGATGTCGCTGAGCCTGTCTGCCGGGGAAGGCCCATCCGGTATCGGAAGACTTTACAGTGCCGACCTGGCCGGTGCGGCCCTTGGGACATTTATCCCCATCATATTTATTCTCCCCTTGATCGGTGTTGTGAATACCTTTATATTGTTCTGTGGAATCAATATTGCCACGGGGCTTTATATCCTGACCCGCTGGCAATAAAAGGCAGAGATGATGGATAAACGGACCTTTTTGAAATCAGGTTTTTGCGGTGCTGCTGGGATCCTGTTTTCGCCCCTGGCACTGGAAGGGGCCCCGGATAAGCCCTGGAAGTGGAGTCGAGAGGCTCTTTACCAGGCGGAAACGCCCAGGGGTGTCAGGTGCCAGATCTGTCCCAATGAATGTACCCTGGGTGAGGGCGAAACCAGTGTCTGCCACAACCGAAAGGTATACAATGGGAAGCTCTATACCATTGCCTACGGGAATCCGTGTGCCATTCATATTGATCCGGTTGAAAAGAAACCGCTCTATCATTTTTTCCCGGGATCAAATGCCTTTTCCATAGCCACCGCAGGTTGTAACCTGGCATGCCTCAACTGCCAGAACTGGACCATCTCACAGACTTCACCCGAGAAAACCCAGAATTATGACCTGATGCCTGATCAAGTGGTGGCCCAGGCTATCAAGTACAATTGTAACCACATTGCATACACCTATTCGGAACCGACTACATTTTATGAATATGTACTGGATACAGGGAAGCTGGCCAGGGAGGCTGGCATCAAAAACGTCCTGGTTTCAAACGGGTATATTAAGAAAGACCCCCTGCTGAATCTGATCCGGTACATTGATGCGGCCAACATTGACCTTAAATCCATGGACGATAACATATACCTGAAACTCAATGCGGGGAAACTGGAGCCAATTCTCACCAGCCTCAAAACCTATAAGGAGGAAGGAGTGTGGTTGGAGATCACAAACCTGGTGATTCCCTCCTGGACCGATGACCTTGAGATGATCAGGAGGATGTGCGGCTGGCTGTCGGAAAACGGATTTGATGATACACCTTTGCATTTCAGCCGCTTCCATCCACAGCATAAACTGCAAAGACTGCCGGTGACTCCGGCAGGAACCCTGGAGAAGGCAAGAGATATTGCCACATCCGAAGGACTGAAATTCGTGTACATCGGAAATGTCCCTGGGAACAATGCCTCGATGACCAGCTGTCCCCGGTGCCATGATACGCTTGTGGACCGGTCGGGGTACAACATTGTCGAGAACCGGATCGTCGACGGACGGTGTCCCCGGTGCCAGGAACCGGTGGCCGGCAGATGGGATTGAACTCTTCAGGCTCCGGGATGTTATAGAAATGCACCCCCCAATCAACCGGTCAATTAATGGAATTGAAGATGAAAACAGCAGTCATCCTATTTATGATAAGTCTGTCGGCAGCAGTGGCTGGCCAGGAGCAAATGACACAAAAAAAACCTGTGAAAGAGACCATTATGGATCCAAAGAAATATAACACACTCAACGAATTTGAGCAATTCGTGATCTTAAATAAAGGTACAGAAAGACCCTGGACCGGAAAGTTTGTGGATCATAAGGAAAAAGGAGTATATGTGTGCAGACAGTGCAATGCGCCCCTCTACCGGTCAGAGGACAAATTTGACGGTCACTGTGGCTGGCCCAGCTTTGATGATGAGATTGAAGGAGCCGTAGTGCGAAAAACAGATGCTGATGGCCGCAGGACAGAGATCATTTGTGCCAATTGCAACGGGCACCTGGGGCATGTATTCCTGGGGGAGCAGTTTACTGCGAAAAATACCAGGCACTGCGTGAATTCAGTATCCATTGATTTTATTCCCAAGAAATAGACCTGTTGCCGGACCGCCCAATTTTTCTTATATTCACCCTTATAACTATAATTGATATGATATGGGAAAAGGTGATATGAAGACCCGAAGAGGAAAGCTTTTCACTGGAAGCTTTGGTGTTTTAAGACCGCGCAAAAGAAAACGCACATTCAGTGTTGTTGCATCCACAAAAAAAGTCTCAGGCTCCGCCGAAATAGCAAAATCAGAGACCCCAAAACCTCAGGCTCCAAAGGTTGAGCCGCCAAAGGTTGAAACTCCAAAGGTTGAAACTCCAAAGGTTGAAACTCCCTTGCCTGAAACCAAAGATGCTGTAGTCGAGCAGGTTGAAGCCACCCACCAGGAGGAGCCCGCAGCAGAAGAACAAGCCCCCAAAGCAACACAGGAAAAGAAACCGGCGGCAAAGAAACCAGCGGTAAAAAAACCTGCAGCAAAAAAGCCCAAGGCGGAATAGCAGAAAGATTAGTAGCGAGACGGATTACGATGCCCAATGTTTGCCATACTTGATATTGAGACCACCGGGGGAAGTCCGAAAACTGAGAAAATTACAGAGATTGCCATCTTCTTCCATGACGGGCAAACGGTCGTGGATGAATGGTCCACACTGATTAATCCAGAGAAATCCATTCCCTATTTCATTACCGGTCTCACCGGTATCACCAATGAAATGGTGGCTGATGCACCCCGCTTTTATGAAATTGCCAAAGAGCTGGTGGAACGAACCGAAAACCACACCATTGTCGGGCACAATGTAAATTTTGATTACTCTTTTATTAAGAGTGAATTCAAGCACCTGGGTTTTAATTACGACAGGAATACCTTATGCACCATCAAACTGAGCCGAAAGATTTTACCCGGGCACAAATCCTATAGCCTTGGAAAGATCTGTAAAGAGCTTGGCATTGAGATCAGGGACCGGCACAGGGCTGCCGGTGATGCCCTGGCCACGGTAAAACTCTTCGAATTACTTCGGGAAAAGCAAAACGGCAGTCCGGACCTGACTCTGATGGCTGAACCCGCAGGGCGCTATAAGAACCTCAATGAAAACCTCGTGGTGGATGACATCCTGAATCTTCCCGAGGAATGTGGCACCTACTATTTTTTCGATGAGAAAAATCAGTTGCTTTACATAGGAAAAAGCAAGAACATCCGGCACAGGGTGCTCTCCCACCTTGGCAATGCCACCAGCAAGCGGGCCCTGGAGATGAAGGAGAGAATTCATTCCATATCCTATGAACTAACTGGAAGTGAGCTTATCGCACTATTAAAGGAGTCCAGGGAAATCAAAGACCAGAAACCCATTTACAACCGGGCCCAGAAGCGATCATCCTATTACTGGGGCCTATACAGTGGCAGGGACGAATATGGTTACACCACCTTCAAATTGATGAAGATCTCCGAAACCCCTGATGATCCTGTCACCTGCTATAACAATAAGAAGGAGGCCCGGGAATCACTTACCAGAATGGTGGAAAAAAACTGGCTCTGTCAGAAACTGAGTGGACTTTACCAGACCGACGGGGCCTGCTTCCACCACTCCATCCGGCAATGCAACGGGGCCTGCATACAGGGAGAGTCGGTTTCTGTCTACAATAAACGTGCGGAAGCACTGCTGGACAGCCTGAAGCTGGACCGGGGCAATGTATTGATCATAGACAACGGCAGGAGCCCCGACGAGCGCAGCCTGGTTCGGATAGAAAAGGGAATGTATCTGGGATATGGGTATATCTCGGTGAATGATTCCTACCTGAGTATCGAGCAGATGCTGGACTCCATCCATCCCGCCCTTGACAACAGGGACATCAGGCAGATCCTGAAGAACTGGCTAAAGAAGAATCAGGTAGAGAAGATGCTTTACTATTAGGGGCGGTCTTTCAGGTCCTCCAGGTTCTCAAGCCCCGGCATATCCAGGCCCTTTGCAATGCTGGAAATGCTTTCCAGATCAATGTCGCCCTGAATGGCAATCAGGGCATCATCTCCGCCACCACTTACGATCAAAAGGAATTCTGTGATCTTACCTCCACTCTCTTTTGCAAGAAAAAGCACCTCCTCGGCCTGATCCTTCACCACCATCATCTCCTTGTACTCGCTCCTCGGCAACATTGCAAGTAACTCCTTCGAAAAGGATGCCGATCCTTTCCCATCCTGGGTCAGGATCTTGATTGAATTGATTCCGGTGGTGGCTTTTTTGAAATCTTTATAGTCAGGATCATCCACCTCAAGACTGTTCAACAGGTTGAACATGAAACTTGAGATATAGACTGTGGTATATCCTTCTTTTCCGCTGTATTTATCAAATACCTTATCAACAGCCGACTGCTGGCTGAATGTCGTCAGGGCAAGCATGATCAGCATCCCTCCTATTGCGATCCGTTTCATTTTATTTGGTTTTATAAGTTTCTTTTTTCTAATGTTCTTTCTACCTCTCCATTTCATTTACGCGCTGCAGCTTTCCAAGCAGGTTCAGCTCCTTGCTTCCTTTATTGATTTTTGAAAGCGATTTGATTGGTTCTGCAGCTTTATTTACCTGTTTCAGCGGTTCCAGATCACTGGTACCGTTATTCAGTTTGGCTGAAACATAGGTCAGTGCCCTTTTTGCTTCTTCATAGGCATCCATCGGATCCTTGTAAGTATCGGTCATCTGGTGTGAAGCAAGCAAAGTGGGAGTGTCTGTCCTGACATAGAACAGATAGACTGCGATCATGACCAGAAGACCCGCCGCCAGCCCGGAAAGGGAATAGATTGAGATCCTCCTGGTCCTTCCCGCTTTGCGTTCAAGTTGATCAATGGAAGCAATGATCTTCCGGTTCAGGTCCTGTGGAACCACCACCTTTTCACTTCCAGTTCCTAAAGAGAGGAAAAGCTCCTTGTCGGGGATCATCTCTTCGGGAACGGAGGTGGAGGAGAAATAATCCCGGAGCATCTTTTCTTCCTCCAGCGTGGTCTCACCCAGGTAGAACCTTTCCAACACCTTACGTACCATTTCTATGCTTTCCATGACGAATATTGTTTTTCAAGCATCTCACGCATCTGTTTTCTCGCTCTTGATAAACTCACTCTTATTGCATTTACATTCATATTGACCATTTCGGCAATCTCTTCGTATTCTTTTCCTTCCAGGTGCCGAAGGTGAACCATTGATCTTTGCGGTTCGGGTAAAGCTGAGATGAGGGCCTGCAAAACTTCAGCCTCCTCCTTCCTTTCAAGTTTGTCAGCGGGCGTATCGGTATACCCTCCCTCCTTCATTTGCTGTGCCTTCATGGCATCCTGGTCCACTTTTCTCCTCCTTAGCTGGTCCAGGCAAAGGTTTCGGGTGATCCTGATGGAAAGCGCCTCGATGCTGTTGTAATTTTGCAGCTCGTTCCGCAATCCCCAAAGTTTCACATATACCTCCTGGACAATATCCTCAGCCTCCTCCCGGTTGCCCATCAGGCGATAGGCCATCCGATACAACCGGGAACTGTATGGCATTACCAACAGTTTGAATTCTGAGGACTTCATTCGGGTTCAACAGATTAAAGAACTTCCAAGTTATAAAAACTACAGGTCAATATCGATATCATGGTCAAAGGATTCTGCAAGGCCTTCCAGCTCATTGAGGTTGAAATTCCCTGTAATATAGATCAGCACGTTGTCATCCCCGCCCACGATCAGTAAAAATTCGCTGACAGTGGCGTTGTCTGCCTTCATCCACATGCGGACAGTCTCACCTCCGTCATCCACTGTCATTACCTCGGCAAATTTACTGACGTCCAAATCGTTGCGGATCTCATCATAGAAGTTCACATCTTTCCATGATTCACTGTCCTCGATGGTCAGGATCTTTACGCTTGAGATCTTATCAAATGGAATATCGTGCGCTTCGACATCTTCAATTTCCATGGCCTTGACGATCTGGAAAAGCTCGGGGCTGATCTGCACCGTGGTGATGCCCTCTTTGCCCTTGTACTTATTAAAAATCTTATCCACTGCACTGTTTTGAGCCATTAAAAAAGCCGGAAACGCAACTGTCAGGATGATTAAAAATACTCTTTTCATGATTACCCGATTTAGTTTATAATTCAAGTTATTTCTGGATTCTAAACCGAAGACGAACAGGGGCCGGATTCATTACAGGAAATTTCATGAACAAATCTGTTTCGCCCCCGTTATTGTAAATAGCGGGGCTCTATTTTGCTGGTTTGCAGGAATATAAAAGGGCTCCTGTTTTTTTGAGGTGAACTGTCGAAAAAACACTTTGCAGAAAATTTTTTTGTTCCTATCTTTGCAACCGCTTTTAAGAGCATTAACAGGATGATTCAGTAGCTCAGTTGGTAGAGCACATCCCTTTTAAGGATGGGGTCCTGGGTTCGAGACCCAGCTGAATCACAAAGTGATCGC
>JAHEEC010000079.1 GCA_024640885.1 Bacteroidota bacterium
ACCTCTCCCCTGTTAATCACAGCCATGGTGTTGCACGAACTTGAAATATCTTCAATTATATGGGTGGAAAAAATGACCACACGCGTGGCACTCAGTTCTACCAGCAGGTTCCTGAAACGGATCCGCTCCCTGGGATCGAGTCCGGCCGTGGGTTCATCCACCACCAGGATCCTGGGAAGGTGCAAGAGTACCTGGGCAATCCCAATGCGCTGTTTCATCCCCCCGGAATAGGCTCCGATCTTCTTCCTGCGCTGATCCCACATATGGACCGAGTCAAGCACTTCCCTGATGCGCTTACTTCGCTCTTCCGTATCCGTAATCCCTTTCAGAACTGCCAGGTAATCCAGGTAAGCATAGGCCGACATATTTTCATACATGCCAAACTCCTGCGGCAGGTAGCCAATGAGTCCCTGGAGTTCCTCCCTTTTCTCTTCCGTATCAATTCCGTTGATCCATATTTTTCCATAACTCTGCTCCAGGATACCACAGATAATCCGTATCATGGTCGACTTCCCGGCCCCATTGGGTCCCAGCAGTCCAAACATACCTGTTCCAATTTCCAGGGAGACGCCCTTGAGTGCCTTAAACTGTTCGGGTCCCCTGCCAAGTCCGGGCAATACCGAAACAAACCAGTAGAACCAGCGAATCCTCGAACGGACCGTTTTTAAGTCAAAATCTTTCTTTTTCACTCTAGCAGATACGATTCCCATGCTCAGCAAGAGGTACCAGAGCATTCCGGCAACCAGGGTCAGGGCGATGTTGTCCCAGCGCATCTGGAAAATAATCAGCACCGCAAGTGGTCCGCCGAAGTGAAAAAGTCGGTAAATAATTCCTATCCACCGACGGGCCGTCAGCCTGTTGAAATCACGCAGAATGGCCAGCAGGTAGTAGTAAACCAATGCCGAGCTAAGCAGTTGCCAGAACCCGCTTACCAGGTAGAACCAGGAGAAGTAGACCAGGAAACCGAGCAGGGGAAGTTGCCAGATCAGGGCTTCCAGCCGGGGCCTCAGGGCACGATCGGCTAACCTGGCGAGCCTGGATAACCTGCCGCCGGATTTGAACTCCCTTACCATTCTGGACTCCCGTCCATAAATTTTCACCAGGTTGGAAACCTGGATATGAATGCTGCTGTCTTCATCAATAATCCGTTCAGAAGCTTTTCTCAGGCTGCTGGAAATAAACCACCATGCCACGGGTATTCCAACGATGACCAGGAGCCCGCCTGCCATTTTCCAGACAAAGCTCTGCATGTAAAGAATCACAAGCGACATGCCAGCCATCACAAGGACCAGCAGGAACAGTTTAACCAGCAGTTTCAGGCTTCTCACCCATCCCAGAGCCTGTTCGATGCCATTATAGAGCATGGGAATATAGACCAGGGTAAGCAGGGTACTCAGGCTCAATCCCCCGATCACCGTAATGGCAAAGGGCGGGCCGATGGCCTCCACATACTCTGCATTTCCCAGGGCCAGGGGGATCATGGCCGCACAGGTGGTAACTGCCGTAATCAGTATGGGCCGTACCCTGGAAAGTCCGGCCACCAGGATGGCACGCTGTTTCCGGTACCCTCTTTTCCTGAGCACATTGATAAAATCGATCAGGATGATCCCGTTATTCACCACCACCCCCAGGAGAATCAGGAATCCCATGATGGTATTGGCATTGAAAAGGGATTCGCCTGTTATGGTCAGCAGAAAAAAGGATCCGATGGCGGCAAGGGGGATGGAGAAGAGCAATACAAAGGGGGTGACAAAGGATTCAAATATGGCTGCCAGGATCATATAGACCAGTATCATGGCGATGAGGAACATGTATTTGAATTCATCCAGTCCGGAATCCTCCTGCACCAGCTCCACGGCTACCCCCGACGGGATGTTGGAGTTTTGGATCAGGTCCCTTATTTCGCTTCTTGCATAGTCGAGCAGGTCGTTGGAGTCATACACATCCTCGTTGTACCCGTAGCGAAGCTCCACCTGTTTCTCCTGGTTGACCCGGGAAATATCCCTCAGTCCGGTCGCATAAAATATTTCGGAAATCTCCTGGAGCTCAAACAGGGTCTCATCCTCACTGTCAGGAATCTGAAGCGACTCCAGGTCCTCCATGCGCTTGTCGCCTTCCTCCTCCTCCACCGCATCATTGTACTTGATAATGATCTCGTATTCCTCGTTATCCTGGCTGAAACTGACCCCGGAGCTGATTTCATTGGTAAAGGAACTCAGCTCGGCAACTATTTCATTCCTGGTGATGCCGTAACGATCCATCAGCAGGGAATTGAAATCCAGGTGAACCTCCGGCTGGTTTTCCCTGACCGACAACCTGGCCCAACTGATATTATCAAGCTCATCCAGGTAAGATTGCAGATCTTCCCCCACTTCAACCAGAAGATTGAAATCCTGTCCTTTCAGTACAATATATTCCTCATCCTCGCCGATTCCCAGCAATTGCTCAAATCCTGCATCCCCACCCATGCCGCCATCTCCTCCACCCCGCATATTCCCGGCTCCCGAGGAGGAGGCGGTCAGGCTGATATCCGAAGCCGGCAGATCCTTGACCATCTCATAGGCTTCCGACTGGATCTGTCCGAAGGAGCGATTATCAATCTTCTGATAGTCCTCCTGCAGCATAATGGTTACCGTGGCTTCCTCCTCTTCGATCCTGGAAATCACTTCTTCATGTTCCTTGATTTCCATCAAAGCCTGCTCCATTCCGGATACCAGGGCATCTGTGGCATCCAGGGTGGTTCCGGTGGGCATGGTGACGTAGAGGGTGATCTGGTTGGTTTCCAGCTCCGATAGCTTATTTACTGATACGGCAAGGGTGGCAATAATGGTCCCAAAAAAGAGGATCAGCACACCCACAATGGTTGGTGCCGGATTTCTCAGAGCCGATTTGAGCAGGGAAAGGTAAATGC
Source organism: Bacteroidota bacterium (assembly GCA_024640885.1). Lineage (GTDB taxonomy): Bacteria > Bacteroidota > Bacteroidia > Bacteroidales. The sequence goes on from JAHEEC010000079.1 coordinate 2,912, forward strand.
GCACCAGCCGGTTATCCAGCGAAACCTCCTGGTATACCTCCCTTTTTTCCCGCTTCCTGCGTGTAAGGATTACATGCACCCCCATGGGAATTAATAGCAGGGAGACTATAAGCGAGACGGCCAGGGTGGAGACGATCGAGATCCCAATGTGCCTGGCCAGAAGCTTTACCAGGAAATCGGATGAAAAGATAAACGGGATAAATACGGCAATGGTGGTCCCGGTGGCAGCTACAATGGATCGCCAGACCTCCGTGGTACCCTGTACCACCGCCTGGGCAGGTTTAACCCCTAGACTTCGGAGACGGTAGATATTTTCCAGCACCACCACCGAGGTATCAAGCAACATTCCCACGGCGAGCGCAATACCTATCAGGGTGAGGCTGTTGATGGAGATGTCATATGCAAAGAAGAAATTAAATGCAGTGAAAATCGAAATCGGCATGGCCATTGCCACCAGCAGGACCAGCTTCACATTTCGAAGGAAGACCCATAGAACAAAAATGGCCAGCAGGGCACCGGTGAGGGCAAGACGTATGATCTGGTTAATGTTGTCCTCCATCAGCTCCGCGCTGTTGTCCTGAACAATCACCTCAATATCAAAGGGTCTGCCTTCCTGGTTTAACTTTTCAATTTGATCTTCGACTTTATGAGACAATTCGATGATATTGGCCTGGGCATCGTTGATTATCTCCAGGGAGACCGCATCTTTTCCGTTCACCCTGCTGATGGTTTCCACCTCCTTTTCACCATAATAGATCTCAGCAATGTCCTTCAGCCTCACAGGACTGCTCCCCCTGCCTATGATCAGTTCTTCGATTTGACTGATATGGTCATATTCTGCATTCAGGTATACAAAGAAGCGTTGCCCCTGTTCCTCCACAGCACCGCCATACTGCCGGAGGTTCATGTTGGAGGCCAGGATGCTTCTCACCCGCGAGGGTGCAATGTTGTATGCTTCGCAGGCCGCCCGGTCCAGGATAATATCGACGGACTTCTGCCTCCCCCCAAAGACGTTTACAGCAGCAACCCCTTCAATATTTTCCAGTTTGTCAACAATATTCTGATCCACATAATTTCTGACCCGGTCCACACCTCCCGATCCCCTTGCCTGCAGGCTCATCAGGGTGTTATTTAGGTCATCCAGGTCTATCTTTACCACCTGCAGGGTGAAGTCATCAGGCAGATCCCCACGGATGCCCGCCACCTTTTCATCCAGCTTCAGGTAGGCATATTTCAGATCGGTCCGTTCCTCGTAGGAAATCAGGATGGATCCGGTTCGTCGCCCGGCGGTGGACTGAATTTCTTCAATGTTCTCCAGTCCTGCAATCATACTCTCCACGGGGATGATGGCCTCCTGTTCCATGTATTCCGGAGTCACTTCGATGCGAGAGCTTACCTGGATATAAAGCATGGGCAATTCCGCATTGGGGAAGATCTCCATCTTCAACTGTTTCCAGGAGATGATGCCCAGCATGGTTGCTGCAACAAACAGCATGGATATGAGGACCTTTCGCTGTATGAGGAAATGCTTATTCACCGGCAGGAACCTCCTCTTTTTTTGCCCTGTTTCCCAGTTCGCCAAATACCATATAGATGCATGGAATGACTACCAGCGTGAGCATGGTCGAGGTAATCAGTCCCCCGATCACGGCCCAGGCCATGGGCGAACGAAGGGATGCACTCTCCCCGAATCCCAGCGTTAGAGGGAAGAGGGCCAGGATCGTGGTAAGTGAAGTCATAACGATGGGCCTGATCCGGCGCTGTCCGGCTGAAATAATAGCCTCCCTCAGCTTCATTCCCTCCCTGCGGAACTGGTTGATGGCATCCACCAGGATGATGGAGTCATTCACCGCTATACCCACAAGCAAAATAATCCCGATAAGCGCCATAATGTTCAGCGCCTTGCCCTGGAGATAGAAAACAGCGACGGCCCCAACCACGGCCAGAGGTATGGGGAGCAGAATGGTAAAGGGATGCAACAGGCTTTCAAACTGAGCTGCCATCACCATGTAGACCAGAATGAGTGAGAGAAGCAGTGCAAAGCCCAGGCTGCCCATGGACTCTTTTCGCAGGGCCTCCTCCCCGGTAATTTTGTAAGCGTACTTGGGTGGAAAATCCACATCATTCAACTTCTGATCGATGGATGCGGCCACCCGGTCCAGCGGCATATCACTGTCCAGATCGGCTGCAATTTCAACAATACGGTTCTGATTGTTATGCAGGATCTCACGTGGAGAACTGCCTACCTGTATATCGGCCACCTCCCGGAGGAGTATTTCAGTATTGTTTACCTCCACGGTAAGCATCTCCAGCTCCTGGAGGGTGATGTCATGCAGTTTAACCGTAATATCGGTCAGGTCGCCCCGCAGGGTCATCTGTCCGGCATCGGATCCCTGCAATTTCTCACTGACCCGGCTGATCAGGGTATTCACATCCACATTCATCAGTCCGGCCCGGTACCGGTCAATCACAATCTCAATTTCCGGGGCCCCTCCCTCGATGGAGGAAGTGATATTCCGTATGCCGGGGATCTCTTCCAGCCTTGCCATAACCGTTCCGGTCAGTTCTTCCAGCTGGTCCATCTCCTCCCCGATCAGCTCCACGACCAGTGGAGAGGCATCGGTTCCCAGGATGGTGGAAAGTGCACTTTCCTCCTGGCGGAAGAAGGCTGTGAAGTTGGGATTATCTTTGAAATGGTCGCTCAGCACTGCGATCAGGCCAGAGGCGGAAATGCGGCTATCCGCTTTCATTTTTACTTTAACCGTCGCCATGTTCTGGTCATCAAAGAGTTTCTCTCCCCCGGTGGAGATACCCGAGGTGGGACCAATTTCACTGTAGATCAACTCCAGGTCTTCCCCCGCTATCCCGCGGATGATGTTTTCAAGACTGTTTACAGCACCGATGGTGCGTTCCAGCTGTGTTCCCTCGGGCATCTCCAGGTCCACATAGAACTCCCTTGCTTCGGCCCGGGGCATAAATTCACTCCCAGTTTGCTGTAGCATGAACCAGCCACCTCCCATCAGGGCCAGTGCCGCCAGGAGTATCCAGAGCCTTGCGTTCAATATCTTGTCCAGAAGACGGCCATATCCTGTAAATTGCACCGACTCTCGCTTTCGGCCGGTAAAGGGTGATTTTTTGCTGTATATCCTGGAGTATAACATGGGAATAATCAATATGGCCACTACCAGCGAGGCCAGCAGGGAGAAGGCCACGGTAAATGCCTGTTCCTTAAAGAGCTCACCCGAGGCTCCGCGCAGATAGACGATGGGGATAAAGACGACTATCGTGGTGAGCGTGGAGGCGATAATGGCCCCCCCCACCTGGGTAGTCCCCCGGACTGCCGCATCACTGGCCGAGTCGCCCTGTTCATGATGCCGGAATATGTTTTCCAGTACCACAATGGCATTGTCGACGAGCATACCGGCGCCCAGCGCCAGGCCACCAAGCGTCATGATATTCAGGGTGAGACCTGCAAAGTACATTAATACAAAGGTGGCAATGATGGAGACCGGGATGGCCACGCTAACAATGGCGGTCGGGCCGATTCTCCGGAGAAAGAGGAAGAGCACAAATACGGCCAGCAGGATGCCGAAGATCAGGCTGTCACTCACTTCACCGATGGCCGATGAAATATAATTGCCCTGATCCTCCACGATGGTAAACGTAAAGCCGGGAAGAGACTCCTGCATTTCCTCCAGGGCCACTTTCAGATCTTCCACCGCTTTCACGGTGTTATAACGCATCTCTTTATAAATGCTCAGGCCCACGCAGGCGACACCATTGAGCATAACTGCATTTTCCTGCTCCTTGAGGCTCCAGCTGACCCTGGCAACATCCTTCAAAAGAACAGGAACCCTTTTCCCACCTGATTCTTCCGTAGGTGCATCCATCTTCACAATGATCTGCTCCAGATCTTCGACCTGCTCCAGTTCGCTGATGCCGCGGACAATATAACGCTTCCCCATTTCCACGATGGACCCCCCGGAAATGTTCCGGTTGTAACTCTCAATTCTGCTGGTGAGTGTGGAAATGTTCAGGTTAAAGGAATTCAGGAGATAATCGTTGGTTTCCACCAGTACTTCCAGTTCTTCGGTACCATCCACCTCCACATCAGCAATTCCCTCCAGCCTGATCAACTCATTTCTTACATAGTTTTCCGCCGTAAGTCTCAGTTCGTTCAGATCGCTGCTCTGGCTGTGCTGAAAGGCCACCAGCATCACAGGGCTTGAATTGGGGTCGTACTGGGTGATATTGATCTCATCCAGGTCACTGTCCTGGTTATAGGTAGAAAGTGCCTTGCTGAGGTCCAGAAAGGCCTCGTTCATATCTTTTTCCCAGCTGTATTCCACTTCGATCAGGGCAGCTCCCACCTTGGAAGTGGAGGAGACATTGACCACTCCACTTTGCCTGATGGCCAGGGACTCGACCCCGTCTACAAACTTTTCCTCCATCTCCTCCGGCGGCCGCTCACCTGCCACCAGTTCCACATAGAGCCTGGGGCTGTGAAGATTTGGGAACAGGTCAATACCCAGCTTGTCAAAGGATATAAATCCCAGCAAGAGCGTGGCAATAATGATCATGCTGACCGAAACAGGGTAGTTGACCGAAAATCTGGTAATGGATTTTAACATAGCTCTGGCTTGCTGATTTATCTTAGTATTCTCACCCTGGATTGGTCCCTCAGGGTTTCAAAACCGGAATTAACAATACTTTCCCCTTTCAGCAGTCCCATTTTCACTTCCACGCTGTTTGCATTCTGCAATCCGGTCGTAATAATTCGTTCACTGGCCACCCCCTGCTCCACCACGTATACGATCTGGTTCCGGTTCCTGCTCATAATGATATCTTTGGGGATCACAATGACCTCCTCGGCGCTGTTCACAACCAGGTCTGCCTTGACAAACATTCCCGGAAGCAGGATCTCCTCATCGTTCTCCACTTCAACAAGACTCAGGAAGGTTCGTGCCTCGGCATCAATGGAGGGGGAAATCTGGGTAATGGTACCCAGCAGGGTGTCGGTCGTGCTGGTATAGCTGGTCACATAGACTTTGTAGCCACGTTCGATGTTCCTGAAGTACTTCTCAGGAAGATTTGCGTCCAGGAACAGATTGCGAAAGTCGATGACCGTAACCATCTCCGTGCTGGCAGGTACACGGGTTCCGTCGGTAAAATAAGGAAGCGCTGAAATCACACCGGAGAAGGGTGCCACCACAGACATCTTGGCCAGGTTGATCCTGCTGCCTTCCATATCATACTCCGTATTTATTTTGGTAATCTCCGCGTTCTTCAGATCCCGGAGGGTAACCCCTCCTTTCTCATACAGGGCCTGCTGCTTTTCATATTCAAGTTGGGAAATTTCCATATCCACTTCTTTGGATTTGACTCTCAGGTCGTTGACATATTCCTCATCCTCCAGTTTGATCAGGACGGCTCCTGCCTTCACATGGTCCCCCAGGGCATAGCGTTTCCCGGTGGCCGGATTTAGCTGCAGCCGGTACAGGCCGCTAATTTCTGAACTCAGGCTTACTTCTTTAGAGGGGTAGACTGAGCCTGTGGTGCTAACAAATTCCTCTATGGATGAAGTGCTCGCTTCAATGACTCCAACCGGAACTTCAACGGTGGTAGAGACCTCCATATCGGGTTGTTTGCAGGAATTCAGCAGCAGGGATGCAAAAGCGACGGCGAAAAGTGCGGTTCGGATCTGTTTCATATCTTTAATTAATCTATCGGTTTTAATCATCGGTGGATTGCAGCTCTTCCGGAATGATCGGAAGTTGTTTTTCAAAGTCATACAGGGTCTGTATCTTCAGGTTCAGTAATTCGATCTTATAGTCAATTATGGCATTGGTCAGTGCCATCCTGGATTCGGAAAGCTGGTTCTGGTACATGCCCAGGTCCAGGCTGGTCAGATCACCATTCCGGTAGCGTTCCAGGTTGATATCGTAGGCCAGTTCGGCATTCTCCACCGTTTTTCGTTGTATTCCGATCTGATTTTCCAGGTTCTTCAGGCTCCGGACCACCATGCGGATGTTCCGCTCGATATCTATTTTTTCCACATCGTAGCTGATCTTACTGCTTTCCAGGCTGGCTTCAGCTGCTTTGATTTCGGATTTTCGTTCCCCCCAGTCAAAGAGGGGGATGTTAAAGGTAAGCCCGATGGCGGGGGTATTGGTGGGAGTTTCAAACAGGTTGGAAAACTGTTCGTCGTTTGCCTGAACTCCGAAGGAAGCAGTCACGGAACCGGCAAATTCATTGGTTGATTTTGCAACGATCAGATCGAAATTGGCCTGTTCCAGATCAATCTCTCTTTCCCTGAGTTCCATCCGGTGCTTCAGCGCATGGTCGATGGCAAGCACCTGGTTTACAGGAACGGTATCAGCAATAATTTCAGCTGCGATCAGCAGGGTGGTATCCAGTGGCAGCCCGATAAGTACCTTGAACTGATCCAGGCTGTTGGCAAGGGTCAGTTCGGCATTGAATACCCCGGACCTGCTGGTGGCCAGGTTCACTTCGGCCTGGTATAGTTCTTCCAGAGCCAGCAATCCCCCTTCCACTTTGTTACTGATGATCTCGTAACTCTCTTCATTATTTGTAAGGTCTTCCCTGGCAATCTCAAGCCGCATCTGGTTGGAGTAAACTGCATAGAATTCCACCGAAACATCGCGTTCCAGGGAGAGCCGCATCAATAAATACCTGATCAGCGAGGATTCATAATCCAGCTCCAGGATCTCCGTCTCCATGCGGGTCCGGTTGTAGGTAAATATGGGCTGGGTAAACTGGAGGTAGAGCCGGTTATTATAGGTTTTTGAGAGTGGATCCGCAGCAAAGGCGGATTCCGTAAAACTGTAATCGTAGGAGAAACGGTTCACCAGCATTAACTGGCCATCGGTGGGCAGGATCCGCTGGTTAATGGCAAATGTCCCCCCGGAAGAGGCCGATTCGTTTATATACCACTCGCTGGTCTGCTGATCGAAACGGTTGGTTTTCTCGTACTCGAATGGATCCAGGGTAATGGAGAACTGCGACTTCAGCCGGGCTCTCTGTGCATTGAGCCTCTCCTGGCTGCGAACCAGGGCCAGCTCTGTTTGCTTCATATCCGGACTGTTCTCCACGGCTATATCCATGGACCGGTCGATGTCCAGCAGGGCCTGCGCCTGAAGGGATATGCCGCCCAGGAAAAAAGAAGCCAGGAACAGCCCCCCTGTTAATTGTCTACGTATCCTATTACCTTTCATATCCTGTGTTTTAATCTTTTGTTGTCTTACCAGCCTGCCACCGCCTGCGGAACTGCTTCATCGCCTTCTCACCCATTTAACTGCATCCGCTATGACTCTCCGGCCATCGGTTTGATTGGATAAATGTACCGTCACCGAATCGGCGGGAAGCAGGAATGATCCCATGCGGTTCCATCCGTCTTCGGGGTTGTTCAATTCATATCTTAGCTCTTCGACACCTTCACTGGAGGAGACGGTATAATTATAATCTGTCCCCTTATCAGCAAATTCAGGTCCGAAACCTCTTCCCGGACCCTGGTTTTGCCCCTGGGCATTCGGTCCGCCTCCCTGTTCCCTTCCCGTTGGCCTTCTGAACATAGCCGAAACAGGAATATAGACATAGAGATCGTAAAAACCTTTTTCGGGCAGCACCGTGCTCCAGCTTGCGTAACTGGTGCCATCGCCCCTCCGGATGGCCATGGCCGAACGGACCGTCTCCCCATAGTAGGCTGCATGTGCCACAGGGGTCCACCTGGAAGGGGTCCACCATTCATTTAGACTCTCGTAGAGTAAGCCGTCCTCCTTCTCCTTCCTCAGGTCGACCCATTGCTTCAGTTTACTCTCCCGGGAAATGGCGAAAGAGCTAAATCCTTGATCTTCGTTGTCCACTACATATTCGTCCAGGTACCTGAAACTGACCGCCTGGTCCGAATTGCGTTCATATTCTTCCAGGTCCGCTGTGCTTACCTCGGTGGCCGAGCGGAGAAAGTTGTTGTAGCTGGAGGGAATATTTCCCGAGATGAGGGTATTGATCGTCATCAGCATGGGCCGGTCATACAAGACCACCTGTATGTCCTTGGTCTGTCCGGCTTCCACTTCATAGAGCCGTTTCTCCTCGCTCATTCCGCCAGGACCTCCAAAGCCGCCCTGTCCCATGATGCGAAAATTAATATCAACCAATCCTCTTGCACTTCCCTTGTTGGAGATATTGAATTTCACCAGGTAAACATCACCGATATCGTCGCGGGTCTGAAGGTATTCGGGCTCGGATATGAGAAAGGAGGGCAAAGCTCCGCCCGCATTGATTACCTCCAGGTAGGGTGCGATTTCCACCCCGAACTCTCTGTAGAAATCTCTTGAGAACTGTTCAAAGGTGATTTCCGAAAAGGCATGGTCCTCCAGGTAGTAATAGAAAAAATAATCAAAATCGCCCATCCCCACCCGGTTTTTCAGGGCAGAGATGATAAAACTACCGGTCTGATTGATCAGGGACATGGTGAGTTCGGTATCCCAGCGGGCAAAGAGCTCGATCATACTCTTCCTGCTCAGAAGCAGATTGGCCCGCTCCTTGTCTGTTATTCCCCCGGTAAAACCCTCTATGGGTGAGACATCAAAGCCCTCTTTCAGGTAGATTTCCAGCATCGAATTAAAGACAGGGTAATCCCTGGAGCTGATCCCGTTCACATAGCTGTAGTAAAGGGGGAATACACAGTATGGATTTTTATTGTAGTTCACATCGCCCTGGAAGGTAATCAGTTCTTCACCGCCACTGCCTCCGCCTCCGAAGCCTCCTCGTCCCCGGCTGCGGGTCTCCGTCGTGAAAAAGGTGTTTTGCAGGAGCCGTTTGAAAAGGTCGGTCTCGATCTCCCGGGGACTCCTGCTGCTCTCGCGTTCCCGATCCTGTCGTTCGGCTGTCTTTATGTAGCGTTCAAAATCCATGGTATTCAGCCCGGCGCCCTTTTCAGGCAGCAGGATCATCTCCGGGAGAATATTCTCTACAGTCTGTATATAGGGCCTTTCATAGGCATGGTACTGGATAGGAACCTCAATAAGGTTGATCCGCTTAAAGGCATAATAAAGGTCCAGTTCGTCCAGTTCATAATCATCTTTTGCCTCCGTGATTAAAGCCTTGATGGTATCCTGGATATTGCTGAAGTAGCCTGAGAAGTAATCATGATCCGGATCGAGGTAGAGGTTATACTCCACCCCGTCGATTTCCATGCTCCTTCTCTCCAGCCGGGCCAGGATCAGAGGAAAGGCATTTAAATCGTTTTCCGGACTGAAATGGATTCCCTCCTCGTCCCTGCTCATCCTGCCCGGTGCGATGGCCGTGATGGTGCTGTCGCTGCGAACAGTAAGGCTGAAGCGGGTGAAATCCGGTTCTCTGGGTTGGAATGTTTCCAGGTTGAAGCCCACACCCGCCACCGGAAACCAGTTCAGCTCCGGTGTAAGCAACATGTAATCGGGGTGAATGATCCCTGGTTTTTTGTCAATGGGAGCTACCATAATTCGTTTGGCAGCATTCATCTGTTCCCGCGGAATATCCAGGTAGGCCACTGATTCATCGGGGACACCACGGTAATATATGTTTATATCTGTTCTTCTACCGGCTTCCAGGCCCCCGGAGGGCATGAGCAGCAGGATCTGCCTGTTCTTGATGTAGTTTACCGCTTCGCCCCTGCTGCTGATGCTGTCAATGGAGAAACCCGGATTAAGCGAGAAGATCAGTGTATCGAGATGATAATCGTAGGGATTCTGAACCCGAAGGGAGGAGCTGATCCGCAAGGTTTTCCCGTGCTGTTCAAGCTGCAGCTCATTGGATAACACATCGGTCACATAGTTACCCACGTACAGATTGTTCAGTTCCAGAAAGGCTTCCCTGTCTTTGCTTCGTTCATGATAGCTAGTATAATAGAGCGATCCTATGAAGAGGCCTGCCGATACAAATACAATAAAACCGAAGAGGTTTAGCCCGTTCCATCGCCCGGTTTGCGGAAGCCGGTTCAAAAACCGGATGGTTGCGAAGATAAAACCTGTACCCAGTAAAAGATAGGCCAGCCGGTGCAGGAGGATAAGCCTGGGACTGGCAAACCCGATGAAATCGGAATACACCATGGGCAGGTTAAAGGCCATATAGTCCAGCATCCCGTAGAGTTTATCCTGGAAATAAAAAAGCGTCAGGCCGATGTAACCAAGCAGCACCACAAAGGTGACCGCCTGGCTGCGGAAGAGGATCATCATAAAGAAGGACAGTCCCAGAATAAATACAAGAGTTGGAATGGTAATAAGCAGGGGGTAATAAAGATAGGCTGCCCAGACTACAGGAACATCTTTTCGTACCAGGTTAAATATCAGGGTCATTGCCAGTGCCAGCAGCACCAGGCCGACAAAAAGGACCAGGATTCCCAGAGTTTTACCCACGACGTATTCCCCGTTGGTAAGTGGCCTGGCATAAATTACTTCCGTGGTATCCAGTTTTTTGTCCCTTTTAAGAAAATCAGATGCCAGGAAGACAGCAATTATCGCCTGTGCCACGCTGATGAAGAGTACGTTAATATAGGGCAGGTTGGCAGGAATGGCCCTGAAAGTCCACATGGCATCATTATGGCCACCGAAAAAGCCCACATTGGTTCCAAAGAGGATCAGTAAGGCCAGTATGGCAAAAATCCTGAAGAACCAGCTCCTGAAGAGGGTAATACTCTCGTAGGTGGCAACATTCCATATGTTGATCAGGTTCATTACAGGTTCCAGTGTTCAAGCTTGTTATCCATGTAATATACATAGGCATGTTCCAGGTTGGGATCCACTTTCAAGGCATCTATCCCGCCAGGCTTTTCACCTACAAATTGCACCTCCCATCCTCCCCCTGAAGGAATCGTCGAGATAATGGGCACCTCGTTTTTTAGTTTATCATATTCCTCCTGGCTCACCTCGGCTCTCCAGACAAATCCTACCGCCTGTTCAACCAGGTGATCGGGTGTGCCGTTATACACCAGTGTCCCTTCGTTTAAGAGTGCCATCTGGTTGCAGGTGCTGGAGATATCCCCCACAATATGGGTGGATAGAATAATAATGGTCTCGGTGCGGCCCAGGTCCGACAGTAAATTACGGAAGCGGATGCGTTCCTCCGGGTCGAGCCCGGTGGTGGGCTCATCTACAATTATTACAGAAGGATTGGCAATGAGCGCCTGGGCGATTCCCAGTCTGCGTTTCATCCCCCCCGAAAGCTTATTGGCCATGCGGTTGCGGAATTCATAAAGGCCCACGCTTGTGAGCATCTCATCCACGCGCCTGGCCCGTTCCTGTTTCGAGTTCATTCCTGCCAGCCTGGCCGCATAGTCCAGAAACTCCCAGGACCGGAGTTTGGCAAAGAAGCGGAAATCCTGGGGAAGGTAGCCCACCATCTTGCGCATTTCCTTTCGGTAGCCGCTGATATCTCTTCCGTCCACAAGAACCTGTCCTGAAGTGGGTTCCATCAGGGTGACCAGAATACGCATCAGTGTAGATTTGCCCGCCCCATTGGGACCCAGGAGGCCAAACATCCCATTGGTAATGGTCAGATCGACATCATCCAGGGCTTTGAATCCACCGGGATAGGTCTTGGTCAGCTTCTTGATCTCTATTTTCAAAGCGAAATTGTTGCCGGGGTGACTGTTTGTGGGTTTTGACTTATTCGACGCGTCAGGGTTTAATGGTGTTACAAAATATATCGGACCATTAAATTAAACCTTTTTATACCAAAGTGGTCATAGGATCGGTTATACTTAAGTAAAAAATCATAAAATGAAAAGAGCAGTAAATTTTAAGACAATTGGCCTTGCACTCCTTGTCTCTCTTTTTGCACTGAATATGTCGGCGCAGGGACCCGGAGGGCCCGGTCGTGGCTTCCAGATGACCGAGGATGATATCAAGGAGCAGGTGACGAATACGGCCCAGACGCTGAAGCTGAATGATGAACAGCACAAGAAGGCGCTGGCTGTGGAAATGGACTTCTATAATAAAATGCAGATAGAGTTCCAGAAAATGAGAAATGCAGGCGGACCTCCTGCCAATGAGGCTGACCGCGAAGCAATGCGCACCAAGATGATGAAGATGCGGGATGACCGGAATGCCCAGTACGAAGGGATCCTCACACCGGATCAGTATAAGCAGTTCATCGATATGCAGGAGCAGCGCATGCGCGAAATGCGCGAGCAGCGTCAGCAGTCCAATCCCGGAGAAGAGGGAGCTACTCCTGAACGTGCTGAAAGAGGACGCGGACGAAATTAAGTACTTCTTATTTCCAGTCGGAAAAAGAGTTCCGAACAATTCTGTGTTGTACAGGTTAATTGTACAATACAGAATTTTTTTTAACCTCGATAATTTAGAATTATGTCAGTCAGAACTGCAAAATCACAATGGAACGGAACCCTTAAAGATGGCAAGGGCACCATGAATTTCAGTAATTACAGCGGACCCTACACCTTCAAATCCCGTTTTGAAGAAGGCAGCGGTACCAATCCCGAAGAACTTGTTGGCGCAGCCCATTCAGGTTGTTATTCCATGTTTCTAGCCGCATTGATTGCTGGCGAAGGATTAAATCCTGAAAGTGTGGAGACCACGGCCAGAGTACATCTTGGAAAAGATGAGACCGGCCCCGTAGTTACTACCATAGAGCTGGAGTGCCAGGTAAAATGCAGTGGTTTGTCACAGGAGAAATTTGAAGAGCTTTCTCTGGCAGCCAAACAAAAGTGTCCCATTTCCAGGCTCGTGGCGGCAGCCGACATAAAGCTCTCAGCCACGCTGCTCAGCTAGTCCGGTTCAGAGCCATTTAGGTATGGCGGGTGCCTGGTAGGCAAGCATTTTTTTATAGAGATCCTCCGGACGGTGGTCGCAAAGAACCATCTTCCGGTTGATCTCATGTACAAACCCTTCCTGAACCATGTGATCAAGGGAAGAGAGGATATGATCGTAAAAACCAGCTGTATTGAGCAATCCCACTGGCTTTGGATGCAATCCAAGTTGTCCCCAGGTCAACATTTCGAAGAGTTCCTCCAGGGTGCCATATCCCCCCGGAAGGGCGATAAATCCATCACTCATTTCATGAATCAGCGCCTTTCGGGCATGCATGTTTTCCACCACAATCAGTTCGCTCAGTTTATCGTGGGCAACCTCTTTGGTTTGTAAGAAGCCGGGGATGACTCCACTGACCTTTCCTCCTGCTTCCAGGGCCGCATCCGCCAGAACCCCCATCAAACCAACCTTTCCTCCTCCAAAGACCAGGTCTATACCCTTTTGAGCCAGAAACCTTCCGGTAGCTGCTGCTTCCTGTTTGTAAATCTCTTTGTTCCCGCTACTGGACCCACAGTATACTGCAATCGTTTTCATTCTTGAAAATAATAAAAAAGCTGTCCCATGGTACCTGACAGGGACAGCTTTCATAAAAATCCAGGCGCTGCTTAAATTATCGGTGAGGGATGATTTTTCAGCACAGCGGTAAATTGCTCAAAATCCTCATTTGGAAGTTCATGATCTTGAAGTTCTCCGTGTAAGAATTTATCATACCCGACCAGGTCCATCAGTCCGTGGCCGCTGAAGTTAAAGAGAATCACTTTTTCTTTTCCTTCCTCCTTTGCCTGCCGGGCCTGCCTGATTGCTGAAGCAATGGCATGGGTGGTCTCCGGTGCAGGAATGATACCTTCCGTACGTGAGAAGAGCACTCCGGCCTCATAACATTCAAGCTGGTGTATGGCTTCCGGTGTGGCCAGGCCCTCCTTGACGGCGTGACTTACCAGGGGTGACATCCCATGGTAGCGGAGGCCGCCTGCATGGATGGGGGGTGGGATAAATCCATGTCCCAGTGAATTCATGGCCAGTAAGGGGGTCATCTTTGCCAGGTCCCCGTGGTCATAGGCAAAGGGAGCCCTGGTTAAGGTGGGACAGCTGGCTGGTTCCACAGGGATAATCTCGATTTGCGCCCCATTGATTTTTTCCTGCATAAAGGGGAAGGCAAGTCCGGCAAAATTACTGCCTCCCCCGGCACAGCCGATCACCACATCCGGAAGTTTTTCACCCGCCTTTTCAAGCTGTTTCTTTGCCTCCAGGCCGATGATGGTCTGGTGAAGCATCACATGATTCAATACGCTTCCCAGGGAATAGCGCGTCTGGCCTGTCGGATCGGTGACAGCTGCTTCAACCGCCTCGCTGATTGCAATTCCCAGACTGCCTGGAGTATCCGGGTATT
>JAHEEC010000179.1 GCA_024640885.1 Bacteroidota bacterium
AGTAAATTCTGGCCCACCCTGGTTTTTATCCTGATCATGGCAGGTTTCTGGAGATTTTTATATATGGAAAAAGCAGATCTCCTGTTCACCTATTTTGTAGTGGTATTGTTCGACGGAGCGTCTCAGATCACAGGACAACTCAAAGGCAGAAGGGCCCTGGTGCCAAAGATAAGCCCTGCAAAGACGGTGGAAGGCCTGGTGGGCGGGACCCTGGTGACACTGGCAACTGTGCTGCTGGTGCACAATGCCTTTTCATATGATCCGGTCAGGTTGGTCCTCCTCACCTTTCTTTTGATGACAGGTGCCCTTGCCGGTGATCTAATGGCCTCAGCCGTAAAACGCAAAAAGGGTCTTCATCGGTTCAGCAATGTATTGCCGGGGCATGGGGGAGTGCTGGACCGGTATGACAGCCTTGTCATGGCAGCAAGTATGATGTATCTGTTCTCCTTGATGGGCAATTAATGTATATGAACGATAACCTGAAATATTACCTCATATATTCCGTGCTTTACGGAATAATCCTTCTGGCAGGTGAGGCCATATACCGCTACCTGCACGTGAATCCGGCCCGATCCAGGAATTTCTCTCACCTGGCAGCCGGTTTGGTGTCACTGCCTTATCCATGGCTTTTCTCCTCCCACTGGTGGGTCCTCCTGATCGCAGTTCAATCTTCCCTTGTCCTTTTCCTTACAAGGCACTATGGCTTGATCCGGTCCCATCATCAAAGTGCTGGAAAAGGAGTGGGAAGCTTCCTCTTTTTTGTTTCCGTTTATATCTGTTTCCTGGCAACTGGCCTTACGGGTTACGATTATCTGTATGTGATCCCAATCCTGGTGCTCACCATCAGTGATGTTTCAGCTTCAATTATCGGCCAAAAATATGGCAGGAATCCCATGCAACTGTTGAAGATTTTTGGTGCGGTGAACAAGACCCGGGCAGGAAGCCTGGCCTTTTTCATGAGTTCCTTTATAGTGGTTTTTGCTGCTTATTCCTACTTTTTGGAATCAGACCTGATCCGGATTATCCTGCTCTCCCTTTTCACATCCACCGTTGCCACATTGAGTGAAGCAATCAGCCCAAATGGATATGATAATTTTTTAGTCCCTGTTAGCATATTGATTATCTTGCGGTTAGACGCATTCATTTAATTTTTTTACTGCCTTATAAGTTATTCTACTGTATTTATAGTTGACTTACGTAAAATAAGTTGTATGTTTGTACTGTACCATCATGTGAAAAGATGACCAACAGACTCACCAAGGCAGAAGAGGAGATCATGTTAATCCTCTGGAACCTCCAGGAAGGGACCATCAGGGATATTATGAGCCAGCTCGATACACCTGATACTCCATATACCACTATATCAACCGTGGTCAGGGTACTTGAGAAAAAAGGAATTGTGGGTCACCGTGCGGTGGGTACCACCTACCTCTACCGACCTATTTTACCTAAAAAGGAGTACCTCAAGGGCCACCTCTCGGGGATTGTCTCCAATTATTTCGATGGCTCATCTTCAAGGTTTGCAGCATTCTTTGCAAAAGAAAACGATCTTAAACTGGGTGAATTGCGAGAATTACTCGGGGAAATTGGGGACGAACTTAAAGGAACTTACGAAAATGAGTGACCTGTTTATTTACCTTTTAAAGGTGTCGCTTGGGTTGGGGATCATCCTCATTCCCTATTACTTCCTCTTCAGGGGTGATCCCAACCTGGTCATCAAACGATTCTACCTGTTATCTGGCCTGGTTGCCGCCTGGGTCTTCCCCCTGATCACCTTCACCAGGCCCCGGATGATCGAAAAACTCACTCCCACGGTATTTATTGATCCGGGCACCTCTGTCGCCCGGGATGTGAACGTGGGGATTTCCGGCACAGATCCGGGGATCGCGGTTGACTGGGTTCAGGTTGCCCTGATTGCCTACCTGGCCGGTTTAAGTTTCATGCTATTTAAATCCCTTTTCATCCTTGTTAAATGGAACCTCACCTGGCAAAAAACCAAAGATGAGGATGGGGTGGCATTCACAAGGAATAATCAGGTCTTCACAATCTTCAAAAGGATTTTTGTACCGGGATCCCTCCGGGATAAGGAGGATCTTGAAAACATACTCCTCCATGAAAAAGCACACATTCAACAGCTCCATTTCATCGACCTGATGTTGATGGAGTTTACCCTGTTGCTTACATGGTTCAATCCCTTCTCATGGCTTATTTCCAGGATGATTAAAGAGAATCACGAGCACCTGGCTGACAGGCAGGTACTGTCAGCTGGTGTGAATTCAGCTCGTTACAGGGCCCAGCTGCTCAATCACACCCTTGGTGTGAATGTGTTCAGACTTGGCAACCAGTTTAATCATTCATTAACTTTTAAAAGATTTAACATGATGAAAAAGCCAAAAAAATCCCCCCTGGGGATCATTAAATTTGCCCTGCTCATACCAGCAGTCCTTATCGCCATGGGCCTTACCACAGGAATGGCGCCTTCCCAAAAGCCTGTCAAAGGGAAAGTGATCCTGGCCGACCTGGGTGATCCTGCCATAGGTGCATCGGTGGTTATCAGGAACGGTACCTCCGGTACTGTGGTCGATCAAGAAGGAAGGTTTGTGCTACAGGTGGAAGGAGATCCCGAGTTGGCAATCTCTTTTGTAGGTTACTCCACAAGAATTATCAAGGCCTCGAAGATTGGAAATAAGCCAATATATCTTGAACGGAGCACCTATACCATAGATTTGAATGGTGTCGACGCGGGTTCAGAAGCCAGTGAAAAAGGCGGTAATGAGGGTATAGCTGTCAGGTCTAAAGATGGTTCAGAAAAGAATCCGGTCTATTTGGTGGACGGGAAAGTGATCACAGATATTGAAGATATTGATCCGGGTACAATCGAAAGTGTCACCGTCATCAAGGATCCCGACTCCGAATTAGTAAAAAAATACAAGGCAAAAGATGGCCTTGTTATGATAACCCTGAAAGAGGCCGGGGAGGAGGGCACATCTCAAGTGAAAGAGGTCCAGATCGACAGCCGGGAAACTTTGGAGACGAAGGACGAAATCTTCTATATTGTGGAGGATATGCCCATGTTCCCGGGTGGAAAGGCGGCATTGAAAAACTTCATCGATTCAAACCTGGTCTACCCAGAATCAGCTCGCAGGGATGGAATCGAAGGGGAGGTATTTGTTCAATTTCAGGTGAATGTATCGGGCAAGTTGGAAGACATTCAGGTGGTCAGGAGCAGCTACAATGGATTTGATCAGCCCGCCATGGATGTATTTAAGGATATGCCTGACTGGAGCCCTGCCAGACAAAGGGGAAAACCGGTTATGGTTCAAGTTGTTGTTCCTGTCAGGTTTCACGCTGACAAGGAATAATCCTGGATAAATAAGCCGATTCAGTGAGGAGAGGCTGTACCAGAGGAATCCCTTCCAGGGTCATTCTTTTGAGACAGACTCTCTTCTTGGATTCAGGAAATGGTCCCGCGTTCGACCAGCAGGACCAGGATGTGAAGGATCTTGATATGGACCTCCTGGATCCTGTCCGAATATTTTCTGCCCCTCACGCGGATCTCCTGGTCCACCATCCCGCCCACCAGACCACCGCCTTTACCGGTCAGGCCGATCACCTTCATTCCCTTTTCATGAGCCGCTTCCACAGCTTTGACAATATTCATGGAATTGCCACTGGTGGTGATGGCCAGCAGCACATCTCCTGTTTGACCAATGGCCTCCACATACCGGGAAAAAATTGCATCAAACCCATAATCATTGGCGGTGCAGGTAATGTGTGAAGGATCTGAAATGCTGAGGGCAGGAAGTGCAAGCCGTTTCTCCCTGAAAACTCCGGATAGCTCCTCTGCAAAATGCATGGCATCGGTCATGGATCCCCCGTTACCGCAGGAAATAATCTTATGCCCCCCCTTCACCGCCTCAATAAGAAGGTTGGCAGCAGCTTCCAGGGATTTAATATTATCGGGGTTGCCGGTGAATTCATCCAGGACCTCACTGGCCTCTTTCAGATTGGCTTCAATGATCGCTTTCATAGACTCAAAAGTATAAAACTTTGGCTTTTCTTTGGCATTGAAAGTGGTTCCACCGGTTTCCTTTTTGACTTTTTACTAACTTTGTTGGTTCAAACATTTGTTATGGGAATACCCAGGTTTATAAAACTCCCGGGTCATAAACAGTTTAATTACTCCCCACGATACTGGGACCCTGAAAAGGAAGAGCGAGAAGAGCGGATTCGCAGGATCAAACAGGAGATGGGGATTGATATGCCTACAGATCCCAACCGGACTACCATCAGAAGGGGCTCGTTCAGGCTTGCCACACAGAAAACCAAGGTAAAAGCCACCCGGGGTTCCAATATCAGGCTCCTGATCATTCTGGCAGTACTTTTCCTGCTTGCATATCTCTTATTCTACAGGTAGATGTCCGATATCATCCATGTGCTGAGTGAAGCAATTGCCAATCAGATTGCTGCGGGTGAAGTGATCCAGCGGCCATCTTCTGTGGTCAAGGAACTCATGGAGAATGCCATTGATGCAGGAGCTTCATCGGTGAAAGTCCTTGTAAAGGATTCCGGGAAGACCTTGATACAGGTTGTGGACAATGGCTGCGGGATGAC
>JAHEEC010000180.1 GCA_024640885.1 Bacteroidota bacterium
GCCATGATTCGCGTGGGAACACCAACTGGATTTTAAACTATTTAAATCCCATATCCGGAGGCTGTTTCTTTTGGGAGCAGCCTCCTTTTGTTTAGATGATGACCATCGAAGACCTTTATCTTGAATTCCTCCAGTCGGAAGGCATTTGCACGGACACACGCAGGGTGATCGGGAATTCACTCTTTTTTGCGCTGAAAGGGGATAACTTTGACGGTAACAATTTTGTGGGAGATGCAATCCGGAACGGGTGCCGGCTGGCGGTCACTGACAGGGAGGAACTCAGGGGAAAAAGCAATGTCTGCTGGGTACCCTCCACGCTGGATGCACTGCAGCAACTGGCCCACCACCACCGGGTCAAACTGGCACCCCGGGTACTTGCAATTACAGGAAGCAATGGAAAAACGACCACCAAGGAGCTTGTAAGGGCGGTTCTCTCCCAAGAATTCAGGGTACTGGCCACGGGCGGGAACCTGAACAACCACATCGGCGTTCCACTGACCCTCCTTTCAATCCGAAACGAAGAGATGGCCGTCATCGAGATGGGGGCCAACCATGCAGGTGAAATCGGGAAATTGTGCAACATTGCGGCACCTGATGTGGGCCTGATCACCAATGTGGGAAGGGCACATCTGGAAGGATTTGGTTCCACGGAAGGGGTTCTCCGGGCCAAGGGAGAACTTTTCGAATACCTTGCGGAACACGGGGGCAAGGCACTTCTCAATGGAGAGGACCCGGTGCTTCTAAAAAGAGCCGTCGAGACCGGGGTGGAAACCGTGGTGATTGGTCCCCGGGGCGGGTTAAAGGTCTCGGGAAGGATCCTTGGGCAAAACCCCTGCCTGGAGGTGGAACTGGTGATCGGGGGAACCGGGTACCGGGTGAGCAGCAGGCTGGTGGGTCCGTATAACCTGCAAAATATAATATTTGCAGTGGGAGCAGGTTTGTTTTACGGGATCCGGACAGATTCAATCCTGGATGCGATCCGAAGTTATGCCCCTGACAACCAGAGATCACAATTGTTGGAAGGCGGAAAGAACCGGGTAATTATGGACGCCTACAATGCCAATCCCACCAGCATGCAGGAGGCCATCAAGGGTTTGCTTTCCTATGCCTCACCGCCATCCATGCTGATCCTGGGTGACATGGCCGAACTGGGAGATGCTTCCATGGAGGCACACAGGCAACTGGTTCAATGGATTGAAACCCTGCCCATCGACCAGGTATTGCTGGTTGGACCCAATTTTTGCCAGGTGGTTGAACCTTCCTCCCCCTTGCTTGTTTTCAAGGAGAGGAATGAATTAGAAACATACCTCGATTCCGCAGGGCCCAGGGGATACCATATCCTTGTGAAGGGAAGCCGCATCATGGGCCTCGAAAAGATAACCCCCTTGCTTACTGGAGAATAGAGATTTAGTGGAGAGAATAAATTAAACCAACAATTATATTATGGCAAATAAGCTGATGGATCCCATTGGACGGTTGATGGGATTGAGATATAAATCCCATCCCTGGCACGGGGTGGATATTGGACCTGAGGCCCCGGAGGTGGTGGTCTGTTTCATCGAGATGGTACCGCGGGATACGGTCAAGTACGAAGTGGACAAGGTTTCGGGCTATCTGAAGATCGACCGGCCCCAGAAGTACTCCAATTCGGTACCTGCCCTTTATGGCTTTATCCCGCAGACCTTCAGCGGTGAAAAGGTGGCCGATCTGAGCCGGGAGAAGACGGGGAATTCGCAGATCGTGGGGGATTCGGACCCGATTGACATCTGTGTGCTGACGGAAAAGGAGATCACCCACGGGGATATCCTGGTCCGGGCAAGGCCCATCGGGGGATTCAGGATGATCGACAACAACCAGGCAGATGACAAGCTGATCGCGGTCATGAACAATGATGCGCTTTATGAAGATTACCGGGATGTTTCCGACCTTCCCGAAAAGGTGGTGAATCGGTTGAGACACTATTTTCTAACCTACAAGGACCTTCCGGGCAATCCTGCTGACGTGGAAATCACGCACGTTTATAACAGGGAGGAGGCGGTGGACCTGATCACCCGCTCGGTGGCCGATTACCAGACCAGGTTCGAGAACCTGGACAACCTGCTGTCAAATGTCTAGAGCTCCAGGGTGTGATAGAGGAACCGCTTGATCTTCTGGGTAGGCGTTTTCTCGAAGGGCTGAACCTGCAGGATCATCATCTGCAACCTTGAGTTGCGCGCCACATGCTGGTTTACCTGGACCAACAACTCGGCAAGCACCTCATCGGCCCTGGCTTGTAATTGTTGCTGAAAATCGGCGGCGTTTTCCTTCAGGAATTTGAAACGCTCCTCCATGACCTCCATTTTCAGGCAAACCTTGGCCACCAGCTTCCCTTTGTATTCCATGACCAGCGATTCGCTGACGATCTCTTTGCTGTTGATCACCGCTTCGATCTCCTCGGGGTAGATGTTCTCGCCGTTGGGCCCCAGGATCATGTTTTTGGACCTTCCGCGGATGTAAAGGATCCCCCGCTTATCCATGGTTCCAAGATCCCCGGTACGGAAAAAACCTTCGGGGGTGAACACTTCCCGTGTTTTCTCTTCATCCTTGTAATAACCCACCATCACGTTGGGTCCTTTCACAATGATCTCGCCTTCGCCCGTCACAGGATCGGGATTGTCGATCTTCACGACAATATCGCCCATGACGGTCCCCACGGACCTGTATACGGCATGGTCCGGGTTAAAGCCCGAGATCATGGGTGAGGTCTCAGTGAGCCCATATCCAATGGCATAGGGGAACCTGCCATCAAGAAGGAATTTTTCCACATCGGGTGCCAGGGGTGCTCCCCCTACCCCAAAGAAACGAATGCTTCCCCCGAAAAACTTCAACAACTTCCGGGATGCTGCCCGGGAGAGCAGTTTCCGCGTAAACCCGATTTTCATAAGGAACCTCAGGGCCGGTGACTTGGTCAGGGCGGGTCTCACCTTCGAACGGTAGATCTTTTCAATGATCAGGGGGACGGTAAGCATGGTGGTCGGTGCCAGTTGCTGCAACACAGGGGCGAGTACGGTAGGTGTGGGCGCCTTATCCAGATAGTGGATCCTGGCCCCGTTGAGCAGGGGAACCACCATACCGATGGTGCACTCGTATGTATGGGCCAGTGGCAGCATGGAGAGAAAACGGTCCTCGGCCACCACTTCATGAATGGTGCCCGATTGCTTCGCGTTGCTCAAAATGTTTCCATGGGTCAGCATTACCCCTTTGGACCTCCCTGTGGTCCCCGAAGTATAGATGATGCTGGCCAGGTCATCCGGTGCAGCGCCGTAGAGAGACTCCTCGCCGGTAAGCTTTGCGGGATCCGGGGTCAGTTTTACCAGGGTCCCTAGTTTACCCCCGGGAGGAACCACCTTACCTGCAACCAGGTCCATCACCTTGAAATCGTCCAGGTTGATCACCAGTTCGACTTCCGGGGGCAATCCTTCTTCCAGCCGCGAGAGCAGTTTACCGGAAATGAACAGCGATTTCGCCTCTGCATGTTCGAGAATGGATTTTACTTCAGGTGCTTGAAAATCAGGAAGTATGGGGACAGTGGTGGCCCCGGCAGCCAGGATCCCGAAATAGGCAACGGGCCATTGCGGACTGTTTTCACTGAGGATGGCCACCTTGTCACCTGTTCCGATCCCCGAGCTTTGAAGCATGCTGGCGATGAATCGGGCGCTCAGCTCCAGTTCAGGGTATTCATAGGATACCCCGCCTTCACTGGAAAGTGCTACGCGGGTGGGATATAGTTCTGCGCTGTGTTTTAGCACCTGTGGAAGATTCTTGATCTCTTTCCAGTTTTCTGAATTCATGTGTTCCAATTTTATTTATCCGGATATGTCCTGCAAGCCCCTATTTCTCTTTCTTTTCCTGCCTGAATTGCTGGTTCAGCTGCCCGAAGCTTTTTTTCCCCCTCACGAAAAAATCAGCCACGATACTTCCGGGGTATATACCGGTTACAATAACGTCATTTTTTGCGGATTGTTCTTCCAAATTGATCCCATTGTACGAGCCCTTTATTCCATAATAGGCGAAATGTGCCCGGAAAACCGCAATAAAATCCTTCACATCACCCTGGAGCAGGAGCCTGAACGCGGAGATCCCATCCAGGGTCATCCTGAAAAAAATGACCCGCTTCCTTTTGCGTTCAGGCAGGTTCTTATGGAGCAGCAGCAGGTTGTTCCTGAAATTCAGGAAAGTTTTCATGGGATTGCCCCGCTCCAGGGTACCCCCCCCCACATGGTAAATGGTGGAACCGGGGACAAAATGAATGGAATGCCCCATGCGCTTCAGCCTCCAGCAAAGATCGATCTCTTCCATATGCGCGAAGAATTGTTCATCCAGTCCTCCGGCCTTCCTGTAAAGGTCGGACCTCACCAGCAGGCAGGCCCCGGAACCCCAGAAAATCTCAATTGCATCATCGTATTGTCCCGTATCCTCCTCCAGGTGATCAAAGATCCGACCCCGGCAAAAGGGATACCCGAACCTGTCAATAAAACCACCGGCAGCCCCTGCATATTCGAAGCGCGACCGGTGATGGAAATCTTTGATTTTGGGTGTGCAGGCGGCCACATGCTCACTTT
>JAHEEC010000181.1 GCA_024640885.1 Bacteroidota bacterium
GCCCACCATGGGAAGGATCAGGGAGATCCCGGAGGAGTGTTTCCCGAAAAGCAGGATCTTTGAGCGGTCCTCCACGAAATGGGTGAGGTTCTTGAGCAGGATGGCTGCCATGCCCGACAGGAACCCGATGATCAGGCTCAGGATGAGGATCAGCCGGCGCTGCTTGATGTGCCGGATACTCTCCAGCAGTCTCGTCTGAATGTGCAGGCTTTTAAGCATCATTTTATGGATCCTGAAAAGATAGGAAGTTGCGGGTTATTGGAGGGTATGGGGCTTCACCTTCATGAAGCGGATCATTTTCACGAGCCAGTTGGGAAGGGGCTTGGTGACGTCCTTGCGTTTCCACAGGTCGATGTACCAACCCAGGTTTTTAACGATGGGAATCTTGTGGGTCTCCACGAACTCGATGAGGGTGCCGTCGGGATCCTCCACATAGGCAAAATGGCCGGCGGCCTCGCCCATGTCGAAGGGTTTTCCCGTGGGATGCACGTCCGAATCCACGGTGAAGGGGAATCCCTCCTTGCCGCACTCCTCCTTCAATGCCTTCATCCCCAGTACATCAAAGCAGAGGTGGATGAAACCCAGGTCACCCCAGATGCGGTTCTTGAAGATCTTTTCGGGCTGTCGGTCCAGTGCCTGAACCAGTTCGATCTCGGTGGGTCCGAATAGGTGGGCGAAGGGCCCCCCCCGGGTCTCGCTGTGCTGCAACAGCACCCTCCTGAACTTGCCTTCCCCGCCGGGGATGGATTTCAGGTCCTCGAAAACGCCCTCCTTGTCATAGACCACGATGTCGTATCCCAGCACTCCGCTGTACAGCTTAATGGCGCGCTCCGGGTTGGTGGTGCCGATCACGGCACCATAGGATCCACCGGTGCTCTTGCCGTTTAGCTTCATGAAGCGGGAACCCTCCTCCACGATCTGCCAGATGTTGTTGAAGGGATCTTTCACATAGAAATTGTCCCTCCCGGCCGGGTCCTTCACAATGCCTGTCAGGATCTCGGCATTCTTGCTGAGGTGGTCATATGCTGCCTGCACGATGGGGGATTTGATCTTGCCTGCGAAAATTCCCAGGTCGCCCATTTTCAATTCAAACGCCGGTGCAACCGGGATTCGCTCGGTGTGCTGCCAGATCTCAAAACCGCCCCCTCCATTCATATTCAAAGCAAGGGCTGCATGCCGCTCACGGGGTTGTCCGTCGGTGTAGGGAAGCATGTATTCTGCAGTGGCCTTATCTTCGAACATCCTTATATCCATGCCGAAATTGGGGATATACCACTTCCACGCTTCATAAATATTCCGGACTCCCACGCCGATCTGCTGGATCCCGGAGATCATCTTCCTGTCGAGTATTTTCTTTCTTGCCATATCGGGCGCAAAGATAATGCAATATAAACGGTTTTATATAATAAACTATATTTGTCTCCTTATCAAATTTCACACATATGGCGAAGTCGGATGTCACCGGTGCATTGAAGGGAATTCATAAAAGGAACCTGATCTACCATCTGATTTACCCTTTTGTGAGGATGCAGTTTTTCCACTATTACGGGGAGGTGCAGATCAACGGTGTGGAGAATATCCCCAGGAAGGCTCCGGTCATCTTTGCCCCCAACCACCAGAATGCATTGATGGATGCGCTCATCGTCCTCTTTGCCGCTCCCCAGGATGTGGTCTTCCTGGCCCGGGCCGACATCTTCAACAAGAAATTCCTGGCCTTCCTGCTCAACAGCCTGAAGATATTGCCCGTGTTCCGCCAGCGGGACGGTGCGGCCGAACTGGGAAAGAACCAGGAGATCTTTGACATCTCGGTGGATGTGCTGAAGAACGAACACTACCTCTGTGTGCTGCCCGAGGGGAACCATGGTGACATGCGCAAGCTCCGCACCCTGGTGAAGGGGATCTTCAGGATCGCTTTCTCGGCCCAGGAAGATGCGGGGAATGAGCCTTTCGTGAAGATCGTTCCCGTGGGCCTCGACTTCGGCGATTACGTGAAGCAGAACCAGAGCCTGCTCATCAATTTCGGGAAACCCATGGAGGTCTCCGATTACTGGGAGCAGTACCAGGAGAACAGTGCCCGCGCCATCAATGCCTTCAAAAGCGACCTTGCGGAGGAGATCAGGGGGCTGATGATCCACATCGAGACCGATGAGTGCTATGAAGGGGTGCTGGGACTGCGGAAGATCTACAACGACCGCATGCGTGAGATCCTGGGCATCAAGGGCTCCGGACTGGGTGACCGGTTCAGGGCCGACAAGTCCATGATTACACGCCTGGATGCCATCCTGGCGAAGGGTGAAGCGAAAGGTGAGGAGAAGGTCCGCACCATCGCCCGGAAGGTGGAGCAGTATGACCGTGGGGTTGCAGACCTGGAGATCCGTGACTGGGTGGTTCGTGACCGGGGTTACGGCATGGCCCGGAGCCTCTGGAGGTACCTCACCCTGCTGGTGACATTCCCCGTCTTTGTGTATGGATTCATTAACAATGCACTTCCTTACCTCTTGCCGGTCCGCCTGGTCCGCAAGATCAAGGACCTGCAGTTCCATGCCTCGGTGAAGGCCGGCCTGGCCATCCTGCTCTTTTTTCCCGTCTTTTACCTGATCCAGACCCTGCTGGTGGGGATCTTCACGGGACCCTGGTGGATCTGGCTGGCCTACCTGGTCACCCTTCCGTTCCTGGGTAAAGCTGCCCTGGTGTGGACCTTCCGGTGGAAAAAGACCGTCAGGGGGAGCTGGTTCCGCAGGCAGGTCAGGAGGCGAAACCCCGCTGCCACCGAACTGGTGAACCTGCGGAAAGAGATCATGGACCTGACCGACGAGTTGATGGTACAACCCTGAAATCACCCTGAAGTGCAATCCTTTTTCGGTGGTCCAACGGATCATACCCTTTCATGGTAAATTTGCACCTGTTCGTCATGCAAATGGTCCGGTTTCAGATTTCTCAGAATCCTTTCATGGGAGGAATTTGAACAGTTCCCAATGAATGCACCGGCTTGATCAAAGATTTTTTTTTCGTATTACCCGATCATATACATTTACAATACGCGAAAGGCGTTCAGTTTGAAAAGGCCTTACCGATGTTCGAATTTGTTCCTGCAGGTCATGCAAGGTACCTGGAGAAACGGATCGGGCCAGGCAGGGGCCATGTGATGGAGATTGATGAGCGTGACCCGGCGGTTGACATCTGTTTATAGGGTCCAAACGTCTCCAGCGAATATTTCAAACGATTTGGGGTGCAGTAGACCAGACCCCTGACTGGTGATTAACCAGTGGTAACGACAGGCGGCACCGTTCCTTGACAGGCGGACGGTCCGCCTGTTTTTATTGGGTCTCGCGGAAGGAGCATCTGGCGGGCCACCACGGAGCTTATTCACTACCACGCTCATTCACTACCGCGCTCATTTACTACCATGCTCAGTCAGAATCACGGATGTCGTCCAGCAGGCGTCGCTCTTTCTTGGTGGGGCGGCCCGTTCCCCGGTCGCGCCTGATGAAGAAGTCATCCTGCATCTCAAGTTTGTGCAACTCTTCCGGCGGGGTCACATCCGCCACGTAATTCTCCACGATCTTGGCCCCCACGCGTTTTTCGATGGGGTCCACCACCCGGTAGGAGTAGACCACCGGCATCTTTTTCACCTGGATCACATCGCCGGTGGTGACGGTCCTTGAGGGTTTGGCAGGCACCTCCTGGACGGTCACCTTCCCCTTTTTACAGGCTTCAGTGGCCAGCGTGCGGGTCTTGAACACGCGCACCGCCCAGAGGTATTTATCGATCCTTACGGTCTTGGACATGGTTCACAACAACTTGCTCAGTTCGCGGGAACCCGGTGGGCGAGCCTGTAATACAATGGTTTGCAGTATTTGTGGATCCAGACCATTACAAGTTCAGTACCCCCCACGAGCACGTCCTTGCGGTTCTGTTTCATGGCCCTGATCATTTTGCGGGCACATTTTTCAGGGGAGATCCCTTTGGCCTGGCCCGGGTCCATTTTTCCATGCTCCTTCCCGTCACTCTCCAGGGCGTGGAGGGAGATGTTGGTCCGCACGCGGCCCGGACTGAAGAGGGTGATCCGGATCCCGTCCCTGTGGGTCTCCGCCCAGAGGCTTTTATAAAAACCAAAAAGGGCATGCTTGGCAGCGGCATAGGCACTTCTCATGGGCCAGCCGAACTTGCCCGAAATGGTGCTAGTCACCCCGATGTGCCCGTACCCGTTGGCGATCATTCCCGGGAGGACCGCTTTGGCGAGGATCACCCCTCCGAAGTAGTCGATTTCCATGACCCGCCTGTCAATCTCGATGGGGGTCTCCATGGCCAGGGCACGGGTGGAGATCCCCCCGTTGTTCATAAGCACATCCACCCGTCCGAACTCCTCGAGCACACCCTCTGCTGCAGCCTTCACCTCCCCGGGGTTGCCCAGGTTAAAGACCACCGCGTGTACATCGGTTGAAACCGGTTCCAGTGACTTCCTCACATCCTCCAGCTCCCGGGCTTCATGCGAGGAGATGATCACTTTTGCGCCCTCTTCTGCAAACTGCTTTGCAAGCGCTGCCCCGATGCCAGAAGAGGCACCCGTGATCCAGAC
>JAHEEC010000182.1 GCA_024640885.1 Bacteroidota bacterium
AGGATGTGAGTGATGAGATCTTCAGTGAAGGTGACAAGAAATTGATGAGGAATTCGTTTATCAGCGAGTTTGAACGCCGTGGTCTTAGCCACGTGAATTCCAAAGGTGACATGCAGGTTTCTCTCTACCTGGTGACGAGCAGCGAAACCGCATTTTCAGGATATAACGATTATGTGGGAGGACGCAACAGCGGTTACAGCCACTATGGAGGCGGATGGGGATATGGCTATTCAGGCAACACCTCCAAACAGCAATCCAAACTTGTGGGTACGCTTATCATGAATGTGTATGACGGGAAAGGCCAAAACCAGGTCTGGCAGGCCATCGCTACCGGCACCGTGAACGAAAATCCAAAAAAGGACCGCAGCAAAACCATACCTGGAAAAGTATCGGCTGTCATGAGACAATTCCCCGTCCATCCCAAATGATGCCGTTGATCTGTGCGATTGACCATGGGGTTGATGTTTGGGTTATTGCAGTGCTTTGATTGCAATAAAGTTTCAAAATACCCTGGATCCGTGAGCGTGAAACGGGAAAGAATTTAAAGAAAAGGGTTCATTTCTGTAACGAAATCCGCACCAGATCGTCTTTCTTTTGATTATCCAACAATACTTTCCGTATGAATAGGCATATAGTTCCTGTAGCGCTCCTGCTATACTTCACGTCATTTGTCCTCTCTGCACAAACAGAATATCTTCCCAAGAAAATATACAAAGCATACCGGGTGGAGACCGCACCGGTCATCAATGGTGTATTTGATGACCAAGCATGGCAGTCCGGTGAATGGGGAGGCGATTTTATCCAGAATGAGCCCTATGAAGGCAGACCCCCCTCACAGCAGACAGAATTCAAGATTGCATATGACGACATGAACCTCTATGTGGCCATCAAGGCCCTTGACACAGCCCCAGACAGCATCACAAACCGGATGAGCCGCCGGGACAACGGCGACGGGGATATGGTCTTCGTGGTGTTCGACAGCTACCATGACCTGCGCACCGGATTCACTTTCGGGGTAAGTTCTGCCGGCGTAAGGTTTGACATGGTCTTTTCAAATAACGGCCAGTCGGAGGACCCCACCTGGGATCCCATCTGGCTTGCGAAAGCCCAGGTTCAGGACTGGGGATGGGGAGCCGAAATGAAGATCCCTTTCACCCAGTTGCGATTTAAAGCAAATTCTAAAGATGTCTGGGGATTTGAGGTGGCGCGCCAGATATTCAGGAACAATGAAATGAGTTTCTGGCACCCGATTCCCAGGACTGCACCAGGATTGATCCATGCCTTTGGGGAACTCGACGGACTGCAGGGAGTGGAACCGAGAAAACAGCTGGACCTGATGCCCTACGCGGTTGGATCACTGAAGACCTATGAAGCTGAAGAGGGAAATCCCTATGCCGACGGAACCGATCCAAAGTTCAATGTGGGGCTGGACGGGAAAATTGGGGTCACCAACAACCTGACCCTGGATTTTACGATCAATCCCGACTTCGGTCAGGTTGAAGCAGATCCCTCGGAAGTGAACCTCTCCGCATTTGAAACTTTCTTTCAGGAGAAAAGGCCCTTTTTTATTGAAGGCAACAGCATTACCAGTTTCAATGTAGGGCTTGGTGACGGGGATGTGGGGAACGACAACCTCTTTTATTCCAGGCGCATTGGCCGCAGGCCACAGGGTTATCCATCCATGGGAGATGCAGAATATGCGAAGGTACCCGTATTTACCCGTATTCTCGGGGCGGCAAAGCTTACGGGAAAAACCGAGAATGGACTCTCTGTGGGGGTGGTTGAAGCTGTAACGGCTGATACCAGGGCCACCATTGATAACGAAGGAGTCGAAAGAAAGGAGACCGTCGAACCGCTCACCAACTATTCACTTGGAAGGGTGCAGAAAGATTTTAATAAGGGAAACTCAATTATCGGGGCCGGGATGACAAGTACCATCCGAAAACTTGGAGGGACCGAGCTTGATTACCTGCACAAAAATGCGACCACGGCGGGAGTGGATTTTACGCAATACTTCAAGGATCGCAACTATACCCTGAGTGCTGCACTGTATGCCAGCAATGTTCAGGGGTCCACTGAGGCCATCTCCAATACCCAGCTCTCCTCTGCCAGGTATTTTCAAAGGCCCGATGCCGGCTATGTGGAATTCGACAGCACACTGACCAGCCTGTCAGGACTTGGAGGTAAATTTGAATTTGGAAAGATCGGGGGAAACTGGAATTTCCTTTTTATGAACGTGCTTAAAAGCCCCGGGCTCGAGCTCAATGATGTGGGTTATATGAGAGAGGCCGACGAAATCCTGAACGTGTTGTGGACAGGGTACAGTTTTACGGAGCCATTCAGCATCTTCCGGAGCCTGAACCTGAATAATGATGTGTATATGGCCTATGATTTTGGAGGAACCATCGGGGGGATCGGTTATGAATACAATGTGAATGCGAACTTCAAGAATTACTGGCACGCAGGGTTTGGCGGCGGATTCAATTTTCACCAGATTTCCAACGGGATGCTCCGGGGCGGGCCATCCATGTATATGCCCAACGGGGGAAGATTCAATTACAGGCTGTCCAGCGATGACAGGAAAAATTTCTCGGCGGGATTCTTTGGATTTACCGGCTGGGGGGCAGAAAACTACTACAGGAGAAGCTCTTACGAAATCTTCATGACCATTCGGCCCATAAATACCCTTTCCATTTCCATTGCGCCTTCCTATTCCCCCAATGTCCAGGTGCTCCAGTATATCTCGCAGCAGGAGATGAACGGCGATGACCGCTATATCTTTGGCAGCATCGACCAGAAAGTCCTCAGCATGTCCCTCAGGATCAACTACAACATTACCCCCGACCTTACCATCCAATACTGGGGCCAGCCGTTTATCGCTTCCGGGAATTACACGGATTTTAAGATGATCACAGATCCCAAAGCGGATCAATTCACCGACAGGTATCACATCTATTCAACCGGACAGATAAGCCTATTGGACGAAACCTACGAAATCGATGAGGATATGGACGGGAATGTGGATTACAGTTTCGACAATCCGGATTTTACCTGGGAGGAGTGGTTGTCCAACCTGGTGATCCGCTGGGAATTCCTGCCCGGATCCACTGCCTACCTGGTGTGGTCGCAAACCAGGAATTATTATAATCCGGATGGCACTTTCGAGATGGGCGATAACCTGAACAGCCTTTTTACCGACAAGAAGGCCACCAATACCTTCCTGGTGAAGTTTTCCTACAGGATCGGGTTGAGGTAGCATGGTTCAAAAAGGTGAAGGAACCGGGCCCCTGCTATTTCCCGGATCTTTTGGAGCGTGGCCCTTCTCTGGCAACCCTTGTTGCTGCGGCACGAATCTTTCAAGGAGTTATCCATTTTAATTCTCTATCTTGAACAGATGATAATTAAACGCTTCTTTCCAATTCTTACACTCCTCATATCCATCCTGATCCTGTCACAAGGATGCAGGGATGACCCCTCTGCGATGCTCGCTGACAGGATCTGGACCTTCAAAAGCCTTCATACAGACAGCGAGCTGGCTTCTGTCCTCTCTTCCGTTTATCTGAGCCAGGCCTTCTTCAACGGGGCCAGGCTAGAGTTCAGTCCCGGTGGGGAGTACCTGATCAGGTTCCCTCTCATGGAAATCCCCACCAGGGGCAACTGGTCGCTGGCTGGGGGTGACCAGTTGATCCTGACTCCGGACCACAAACCGGCATCAACCAGCCGGATCCTTACGCTCATAGACAAAGAACTCACATACATTGAGACCCTTGCCGTTCCGGATTCGGGGACCTATGCAATCACTACCACCTGGGTCCGGGAATAGGAGGAAGCAGGTAACTTTTGCCCATAAAGAATCCCTGGGAGATGAATGGATCTTTGGATCTCTTCCAGTACCCAACCTCTGTTCCCATTTTAATTAATTGCAGGACCACGACCCTCGATTCGCTCTGAACTTGTAAAATGTAGCTGCCAGGTATCAAATGAGAAACATCAAAGTACATTGGAGTTGAAGAGGACTCCTGCGACACCAGGCTTGTTAAGGATTCCCCTTTCTGTGCAGAAATGTAGCGCGACCGTTTCCGCATCCGGACAGAAGATATCCTCCTGTTTGTTGATGGACTCTTTGGGAATCTCGGTGACCTATTTCTGAATATGGGTTGTGCCCTCAAATCCACCGGTATCTGTACCACATTATCCAAATGAGTGGATCCCTGCCACACTCCCTTCTGGGTAGAAAAGGAACACCGTGCCGCCCGGCCTGGTTTGACTTCCTCCCGAACATGAGTCCTGAACCTCCTTATTATCAAGGAGGAACGAACGATACAAACCGGGGATGACCGGTTCCCGGATTTCACCGAAATGAAGGATGGTTTTAATGCGATTGTTGAGAATGTTCTTTTCATTCTCATAACCTGGATTTTAGGGGTTAACTGGATTAAGGGAGTCTATGATTTAAAGGAATCAAAT
>JAHEEC010000183.1 GCA_024640885.1 Bacteroidota bacterium
TCCTTGAGCGGGTCAATAAAAGAGAGGACGTAATCCCGGTAGCCTTCCACAAGGGTCCCCAGTTCGCCAATGGGTTTATCAATCATTACTTCCGCACTAAAAAAATCTGATTCACCTGTGAATGAAGTCCTTGCGGAATCAGAAGTGAAAATGGCATCGATCAGATCCACCCTGGAATCATCGGCAGGGGTCTTCAATTCCAGCTCCGATACAAGGACCTCGGCTTCAATGGCGCCCACCCTCTTTTTGAAGTTTGCGGTGATATTTCCCTTGACGGAGAGGGTATCCTCATACAAATGAAGCTCATTGAGCCGGGCAAAGATATTGGTGGTTGCCGCCACTGCAAATAAGGTGTCACCGGGAGTCACCACCGCGTTGATATCCCCCATCAGGGCAGGATCATCCAAGTGAATTTGAAGTTCCAATCCACCTGGCTCTACACTTCCTTTTATGGTGGCCCCGGTATATTCATACCCCTTGTACGCCAGGGAATCAACTCTCACGTTCAGTCTTGCGGAGATTTGATCAAGGCTGAACCCGCTGCCCGTGATCTCTCCGGAACCGGTCAGCAAACCCAGGTCCTGGTTGTCCAGGATCTCGCCGAGCATCAAACGGTCAAAGGAGGATTTCAATGCATAGCTTTCCCCCCGGGGATTAAGTGATCCGGATAGTCTTATGTTTCCAAGGTCGCTGTTTATTTTCACGTTTAAACCGGGGGAATTCAGTAGATCGGATAGGCTGCCTTCCAGTGCAAGTGAATTATATTCCAGGGCCTGCTGCTCCATTCCAAACCCGGCCAGCAGTTCATTGAGCCAGGCCCTTCCAATGGACGGAATCCCGATCTGCAAATCCACTACTGGATTTCGGGGTGAGAACAGATCATCGACCGTTCCAGATAAAGTAATCTCAAAATTATCGGGCTGGTGCAGGGAGAATGAAGGGATTGTAATCCTTGAACCCTGCAGGTTGAACCCACCATTTACCCGAACCGGAACTTTTGCCATGGTCCTGAAGGCTTCATCTCCATTCAGGTCGGTTTTAAAATATGAGATATCCCAGAGAGAAAGGTTTGATTGCTCAATGTTCAGATAGGCCAGCCTCACCGAAGCCGGATCCTTCATTATTTCAAAAAAGTTCTCCATGGCTGCACCATGCATGTGCATCGTGCTGTTCCCCGTTTCAATGGAGAGCTCCATCTTTGAAGAATCCGGATTTGATTCAAAACCCCCGGTCATGGTTTTCAGGGAAAAGCCATTGCCCGCCTCAAAATTCATTTTTTCAATGAGTGCATACGAAACAGCCTGGCTCAGACGGATTTTTGAAAGGGAAAGATCCAATCCATTGATCTCTGAATTGGCATTCCCGTTCACTGATCCTGTGTCATTGTAATTCCCGAGTTTGATGGTTCCGCTTTCAAGGTCAATGGCCCCGGCAAGAAGATCCCATTGAAAAGGTTCCTTTGTTGCATTCCCAACTTTGCCGGAGCTGGATGAGCCCTGTACTGCCAGGATTGTGGCAGATGGCTGTGCCAGGAAGATCTTCCGGAGATCGATTAATTTTTTTGCCATTTCAATCTGATTGGCAATGATCAATCCCTCCCAGGCCTCCACGTCCAAAAAAAGACTGTCAACCTGGTCATCGTATGTGTAGTGGAGGTCACGCAGGGATATCTCCTTAAATCCAACTTTCCATGGCTGATCCACCGGGCCAGCTTCCGGCAACGGAGGATGAAGACCCACGCTAAATCCCCCATGGGCACCATCAATTTCTGCAGTATCAAAGATCACACTGTTCCCGGACAATGAAAGCAGGAAACCTTTGATCCTGAGTGCCTTTACTCGCTGAAAAATGCGGGTGCCGGCAAGGGCATCTGTCATCATGAAAGTGGTCGCCGAAATTTCACCTTCCTTTACTGAGATTTCCCATGAAACTTTAGAAGCAGCAACCGGGTTGATCCCGGAATCCTCCCCTGAACCAAAGGCTAAAGCAATATCATAATCCGGGGAATCAGGATCCCTTGAAATCTTCACATTGACGCTATCCATGAACACATCTCCAAGCACCACTTTCCGCTTCAGAAAACCGGTGGGTTTATAACCTGCCCGGATATCCCCTGCATAGACCAGGGTATCCCCGTCAGGGCCCATGATCCTGACTCCCCGGACATGAACCCTGACCGGCAGGATCATGTGGATCTCCCGGATATGAATGGGCAACCCCGACCGAGTGAGAACCTGGTTTGCCTTTCCTGTGATAAAGCGCTGGGAAAATGAAAAATTTGCGAAAATGAAAAACAGGACCAACAACCCTAGAATAGAAGCCAGAGTGAGCAATCCTGCTTTTATGAATTTCCGCAATAATTTCAACGGGATAGGTTTCTGCTAAAATTACACAACTTATACGAATTCCTGCATTTATCGAAAAGTTCTGGAAAGAGTGATTATGGCCATTTTCTGAATAATTCCTACATTTAGCATCCAAATTTACATCCATGAGGTACCACAGATCCTTCCTTCCAGTGATAGCTTTGTTTTTCCACATTGTTGCAGTTTCACTCCAGGGCCAATCATTCGAGCAATGGTTCAGCGATGGTGTGATGAGGGTGGACCTGGTTTTTACCGGAACTGCCAGTGAATCCTCCTACACGCTGGAAGAGGTCAGAAAGGAACCTTTTTACAGTGGTTCCCGGAGCGAATTGCTCGATCCATTCGATTATGGCGATCATAAACTCCAGGTGAGGGATGCGGCTTCGGGCACCCTGCTTTTCAGTCATACCTACTGTACCCTGTTCAGGGAATGGCAGACCACCTCCGAGGCGGATACCTTAAGTCGGGCATTTAACCATGTCCTCAGGTTCCCATGGCCAAAAGCGACAGTAATTGCAGAGATATACGACAGGAATGACAGCGGGGAATTTGACCTGGCCTGGTCAGCCCGGTGCGATCCCGGGTCTATGTTTATCAACCCGGCCAATCACCTTGAATTTGAAGTGGTTGACCTGGAGATCAATGGCACCCCTGAAAGCAAGGTGGACCTTCTCTTCCTGGCCGAGGGGTATACTGATCTTGAGATGGATAAATTCCTGGAAGATGCCCGAAGATCGGCAGGTTATATATTCTCTGAAGAGCCTTTTAAAAGCAACCGGAGCGCATTCAACGTGCGTGCAGTGAAGTCGGTGAGCAAAGATTCAGGTACCGATATACCCGGTAATGGGATCTGGAAGAATACGGTTATGAACTCCAACTTCTATACCTTTGGCATCGAACGGTACATGACCACGCTCGATTTCAAATCGGTCTGCGATGTGGCCTCCAATGCCCATTATGACCAGGTATTTATCCTGGTGAATACAACCAAATACGGGGGAGGCGGCATGTATAACATGTATGCCATATCTGCTGCCGACAATGAGATGTCCAGGGAGGTGGTTACCCATGAATTCGGCCATGCTTTTGGAGGACTTGCCGATGAATATTATAACTCCACGGTGGCGTATAACGATTTTTTCAACCTGGCAGTGGAGCCCTGGAACCCGAACCTCACCACCCTGGTTGATTTCGGTACCAAGTGGAAGGATATGGTATCGGAACAAACACCCATACCCACTCCCCCCGATGAAAAATACCTTGGCACGGTGGGGGTTTTTGAGGGGGGTGGTTATGTCTCAAAAGGGGTGTTCCGCCCAATGATCGATTGCAGGATGCATTCCAACGAGGCGGTATTCTGCAAGGTCTGCAACACTGCACTTTTACAGATGATTCAGCACTATTCGGGCCGGTAGAACCTTTCCATTTTTATTGCGTATGAATATTGGCGGTACCACTTAATGTTTATATTTGTGGTTCAGCAAAATGCAACCCTCTTCAAGTGAAAAGGCTGTCGGATGAAGAAATAATTACCGGGCTCAGAAAACGGGATAACCGCGTTCTGCAATTCATCTATAAAAATTCATTCAATCCGGTAAAACAGCTGATCCTTAGCAACGCCGGTTCGGACAATGACGCAGAGGATATTTTCCAGGAAGCGCTGATCGTTGTTTTCAAAAAGATCAGGGAGGAACAGGATTTTGAGCTGACCTCCGCCTTTAATACCTATCTATATTCCATCTCCAGGTTGCTTTGGCTGAAGCATTTGCGAAATGTGAAAAAGATTGAAATTGATCCGCTCAACAGGGACCATGAGGAAAGGATTGAATTTGAGCCCCCCTCCCCGGTGGAGGACAAGGACCTCAGAATGGCCATCTACCAGCGGACATTGATGGAAATCCCGGAAGATTGCCAGAAGATCCTAAGGTTAACTGCCCAGGACATTACCTCCAAGGAGATTGCCCGGCAACTTGGATTCCGCAGCGAGGGGTACGTCAGGAAAAGGCGCCATTTCTGCAAAGAATACCTGGTCAACAAGATCAAGGAGGATCCTGAATACCAGGCCCTGTTTGAGAATTAA
>JAHEEC010000184.1 GCA_024640885.1 Bacteroidota bacterium
TTCCTGTGGATCGGGGCAAGCCTCTATATGGAGGATGCAAACAAGATCTATGCAGCCACAAAGAAGCGGGATGAGATGCTTTTTGACTTCGATGCCTTCGGGATCGTGCTGGATTCCTACAACGATAACGAAACAGGACTGGCATTTTTCACTGCACCCACAGGACTGCGCACCGATTACGCCATTTTCAATGATGCCACAGGGGGAGGTGGGCCCGGGGGGCCCGGGGGGCTCAATATCAGCTGGGACACCTTCTGGGATGTCAAAACCACCAGGGATGATCGGGGATGGTATGTGGAAATGAGGATCCCCTTCTCAAGCCTCAAATTCAAACCAGAAAATGATATAGCTACCATGGGGCTGATCATCAGCCGGAACATCAGCGCGAACAATGAGACTGACACCTACCCTCCCATCGATCCGAAATATGGTTTTATGGCAACCAACAAACCTTCCCAGGCGCAGCAAATCGAGATCGAGGGAGCCAGGCCCACCAGGCCTGTCTATATATCCCCCTACGTGATCGGTGGATTTTCGCGGGATTGGATCGTCAATGAAGAAGAGACCGACTATGTAAAGGAAGATTACCCCAAATACAATGCAGGGATCGATGTAAAATATAATATCAACAGCAACCTGACACTGGACCTTACGGCCAATACCGACTTTGCACAGGTCGAGGCAGATGACCAGCAGGTGAATTTAACAAGGTATTCCCTTTTCTTCCCTGAAAAGAGGAAGTTTTTCCAGGAGCGATCAAGCCTGTTTGATTTCAGCCTTGGAGGGCATGAGGATAATCTTTTTTACTCCAGGAATATTGGATTGGTGGATGGGGAGCAGATCAGGAT
The DNA here is from genome assembly GCA_024640885.1 of Bacteroidota bacterium. Taxonomy (GTDB): domain Bacteria; phylum Bacteroidota; class Bacteroidia; order Bacteroidales. Next base: position 849 of record JAHEEC010000184.1, read on the forward strand.
TTACGGAGGAGCCAGGCTCACGGGCCGGGTAGGAAAATGGGACCTGGGATTGCTGGATATGCAAACTGCGGACCATGGGGAGATCGCTGGAGAAAACTTCGGAGTGCTGCGCATGAGGCGCCAGGTGATCAATCCCAACTCCTACGTTGGGGGAATTTTTACCTCCCGGATCGGGATGGATGGGAAGCAAAATTTCTCCTATGGCATGGACGGAATTTTTAAACTGTTCGGTGATGATTATCTGAATGTGAAATGGGCGCAGAGTTTTGATGACCAGATCGACAGCAAAGCTGCATCTTTCGATCCGTCGTTCATGATGGTCAAGTGGGAGCGCAGGTCGGAAGAGGGATTTGCATATGACTTTGATTACAGCTACTCGGGGCTCAAATTCAATCCGGGGATCGGTTTTGTCATGCGAAACGGTGTACATGGAGGAGGTGCCCGTCTGCTGTATGGCTGGATACCAGGAGATCAATCAAAGCTTTTCAACTACAACGTCAATGTCAGGGGGAACCGTTTTGTGAGGCTTGAAGACGGCAACCTTGAATCGATGCAGATATCCCCCGGGTTTGAGATCAATACCAAGAAGGGCATCCATGCTGAAATCTCCATGGAGGCACAGCGGGAAGGCGTGCTGTATGACTTTAACCTGTCTGACAGCATCGCAATTGAGGCAGGGGAGTATACATTCTCCGGATTTGAAGCCAGGTTCGGAACATCTGAGGCCAACCGCATTTCAGTCAGGGGTGATGCATATGCCGGGCAGTTCTATGATGGAAACAGGATGAGTTTCAGGGGTGAATTCAATCTTAACTTTTCATCCAGCTTCATTCTCTCCCCGGGTTATGAATTTAACCACCTTACCTTCCCGGAGAGGGAAACAAACAACCTGCTCAATATCCATGCGGTCAACATGAAGGCGCAGCTCATGATCAGCACGAAATTCTCAGCCAGTGTGATTGTCCAGTATGTGAATACCGAGGATGAATTCATCGGGAACTTCCGGCTCAGGTACAATCCGCGGGAGGGCAATGATTTCTACCTGGTGTATAACGACCTGAGGGGATTTATAGACAGGAACCTGATCCCAGGAAATCCCCCGTTTAACAACAAGACCATTATGCTCAAATACACCCATACATTCATTCTGTAGGGTCTAAAGAAAACCGGCAAAATTAAACGCCAACGGAAGGATCATCCACTATGGGTAGATCACCTCCTGGGTTATTTCAATGGCCGCGCTTTCCAATCCTTCGGCCCGGGCCTGAAGCACCATTGTCCCGGTCTCCATTTCAACGGGTCGCACGATGGCAAGGCATCTTCCATGCCATGACCTTTTACGGGGTTGCTGGAAACTCGACATATCCACGGGGCTGCCACTCCCCACACCCGCAATTTCTCCGTGGCCGCTTATTTCAAAGTTTACCAGCACATCGTCGGCATTGGGAACAATATTTCCTTCCTCATCAATGATCTCTGCCATGACATATGAGAGGTCATTGCGGTCTGCCCTGATCATAGTGCGATCGGCAACCAGCCTGATGGCCGCCGGCCTGCCAGTGGTTTTTATGGTGTCGGCACCAGTTTCTATCCCGTCGAGATAACTTCGGGCAATTAATATCCCGGGTTCATAGGGCACATTAAAAGTGGCCGTGATGGAGGTGTCCCCGTTCACTGACTGCTCACCGATGACCTGGCCGTTCAGTTCAAGTTTTACCAGGGGGCTGCGGGTATATACATGTACCTGCATCATTTCTCCCTCATGGCCCCCCCAGTTCCAGCACTTCAACTCTTCCGGCCAGCCCCAGGGGCTCACATTCTCCCTCATGCCGCCGGGAAGGGGTTCGTGTACCAGCATCTCGATGTTGCTTTTTCTCCATACAACCAGCTGGTGATCATACCTCGGTTTAATGTTCCCGATCAGATCAATATCACCCTGGAAATCATTGAATATGGGCCAGGAATCCCTGGAGAAAAAGGCCCCTCCCAGCATTCCACTTTCCTGCCGGGGGACATCGGGCACAATCCTCGACAACCCCACGCCGGCCTCCCCGAGATAATCCATCACCACCCATGCAAAATTGCCAATTACATAGGGATGATCCTCCACGGTTTTCCAGTTCGCCAGGGAATAGAGGGGCATAAATTCGGTGGCTGCCATCACCCGTCCCGGGTATCTTTCATGATCCTCTTCATACCTGTCATACATATAGTTATACCCCACCACATCGAGCAATTCCATATGCGATGCCGATTCGTGCCACATGCTTTTCAATCCCCTTCTTCTGGCAAAATCATTGAATCCTTCTGTCACGGCCCTGGTATCATCCAGGTTGCGAATTGCGCCTGTGAGCTCTTTTGCGATCCTGTATCCTGCCGTATCAAGGGCTTCGCGTATCTCATTTCCAATGCTCCACATGATCACCGATGGATGGTTCCTGTCGCGGAGCACCCAGGATTCCAGGTCCCTTCTCCACCATTCCTTGAAATAGACAGAATAATCCTCTTCGGAGACCTTCGGGCTTTCCCAGTTATCGAATATCTCATTGATCACCAGCATTCCCAGCCGGTCACAAACCTCCAGCAGGAATGGGGAGGGCGGGTTATGGCTGCAGCGAATGGCGTTGTAGCCGGCATTCTTAAAGATCTCGATTTTCCGTTCTTCAGCCCTGTCGATGGCTTTTGCTCCCAGCGGCCCGTTGTCATGGTGGAAGCATCCCCCCACCAGTTCAACGGGTTTGCCATTTAATAAGAAACCCCGATCCGCACTGAATTCAATGGTTCGAATTCCAAACCTGGTATCCAGCACATCAACCTGGCTTTTGTTTTTCAGCACAGTGACCCTGGCTGTGTAAAGATTCGGTTCCTCTATAGACCAGCGCTCCGGGTCTGATATGGTAACCTCCTGCTCCACCTCAGCCTTGCTAAGTGGCTTCATCTCAACGCTTTTTTCTGAAATTCCCACCACGTTTCCTGAGGGATCAATGATCTCCGAACGCACCTTAACAGATGCGACCGCCTCCCCCGAATTAATGATTGTCGATGCCACACTCAACCCGGCAGATTCCTCCCCGACCGAAGGAGTTTTCACATGCACCCCCCACATGCCGATGTGGACCTGGTCCACCAGGGTCAGCCAGGTGTGCCTGTATATGCCCGAACCCGAATACCAGCGGGAATTCTCGCCCTCATTTTTCACCTGCACGGCCACCACATTGGCCTGGCCTGCCTGATTCAGGTAAGGAGTGATGTCATAATTAAATGAAGTATACCCGTAGGGATGGTTCCCCACATGTTTCCCGTTGACCCACACATCTGAATTCATATACACCCCGTCAAAATTCATGTAGACGCTCTTTTCACGATCACGGCTGTCAATGGTGAAGCTTTTCCTGTACCATGCCGTACCGCCAACGGTATATCCTGTTCTCATCTTGCCCTGGGAAGCCCTGGTAAAAGGACCTACAACAGTGTCAGGGGTCTGGCCGGGAAGGTCCTCAATGCTCCAGTCATGTGGCAGGTCTATGTTCCGCCAGCCAGAGTCGTCATATGAGGGGAGTGCCGCTCCCCGGGGATCTTC
>JAHEEC010000185.1 GCA_024640885.1 Bacteroidota bacterium
GGTATGCTGTTACAACACCAAAAGCAATGACCCCTACAAGGAATCGCACCACCCCGGGTATACCCCGCTGAAGAAAGTGGATGACACCATGATCAGGAAAGTGGGCGCGAAAAGCTTCGGCTCGGATGGCCAGGCCTGGCTCGATCCGGGTGAGGATAAAAGCGCCTCCAGCCTGGAAAATTAGTGGAGGAAATTACTGTACGAATGGCATTTTGGGATGCCGCCCCCCTTCACCGCATGCTCAATGATAGCTCCCCGGAGGTCAGGGGTGAGAGGATAGAGGGTGTCATAAATGTGGTGTGCATTGTTTGTATTGCAGGTTCCTGGTTACAAATCTTTAGGGATCATGGGTTGTATTGTGAGATGGTAATGGTATGCATCGGGATAGGTCCTGAAGGGGTGCCTCACTGTAATGGGGGTCCCCCCGACACCACTAACCCTGTGATCCAGGTTCAGCGAGAGGTTTGAAGCTCGCTGCAGTTGATATGGGTACCAGGACCCCGCCAGGTTTGCATAGGGATCCACGCTGAATTCCATGCGTTCTCCGCCTTCGACCCTGATCCCATCACCTTTTTCATGCAGGATCTCCAGCCAGCTCACATCTGAGTGATTTCCGAAACCCTGGGAGATCACATAGGGCATCCGGATGGAGTCCGCCTCCAGTGAATAGACCCCTGTTTTGGCACCGCTTTTCCTGTCGGGATATGTTTCGAAGGGCCCTTTGCCATACCATCGGAACCTCTCCACTCCGGGATTGAGCTTCATCTCGAGACCGATCTTCTGGATCCACGGAATATCCTCACTGGCCCTCCTGGCCGGCAACTCCAGCTGGCAGATCACCTGGTGATCCAGGAGAAGTTTGCCAAGGCTGTTGATCCTGTAGGTGAAGAGGTTGTTAAACTGAAGGGTCCTTTCCTTGAAAGAATATGAGTTCACCCTGATCCGGATCAGCATCTCCTCCTCACTGATTGTCTCCCTGTAAACCGATTCAAGCTCATGCACCAGTGAATCGAGTCCCCATGCATACCATGCGGCATATTCAGCCCGTGTCCAAGTGGATATCTCATTGACAATGGGCGGACGGGAGACCTTCAGCCGGGGTCCCCTGGCGAGGAATTCCGTGGATCCGTAACGGATCTGTTCCAGTAGACCCGTGGTTGCGTCAAATTCATAACTGAAATTCTCTCCGGAAACTTTGAACCCCGAGGCATTTTCCGAAATGATGAGAGGATATCCCATCTCCTCTTCTACCCTGTCCGGAGCCGGTTTTACATCAAAGAGTTCAAATTCATCAAATCCAATTTCAAATCCGGCCTCCGCCCATCGTTGACGCACCGATGTAAGGTATTCCAATCTGAGCATGTAACGGCCCTCTTCCCAGAAATCTTCCTGCTCCAGTGGAATGGCGATTTCCATCTTGTGCAACGGGGAGAGGTCGATCTCAAGCTTCCCTTCACGGAGGGGCTCCCCCTCCTTCAGCAGGACCCACCTGATGCCGATTTCATTCAGATCGGTAAAATGGTGGCGGTTATGGATCATGAATTTTCCATGTGCAGCATCCAGGGCTTCGGTCTTCACAGGGCAATGGCTGTGCTTTACCTGCCATGATTCCGGTTGATAGGTGCGATTTGAAAAAATGACACCGTCCATTGTGGCTGAGGTATATGGGGTTGCCCCGTAGCAGAGGAATTTTCCTTCCCGGTTGGTCTCCTCGAATGGGAGCCAGAGTACCAGGTGATCGCTCATGGCCGGCTTGTCCTGAAAAAAGGAGAGAAGTTTCGGTTCTAGCGCAGTGTCATGGATCATGACCTCGTCAAACCTGGCATTCGAGATGAAGCCCGGGGTATTCTCATGGTCCCCTTGGTGATTCTTCCCCACCGTTACTTCATAATAGGTTCTTTCGATCCTGCCGCTGGCAGGAGCCTTCGCCAGAAGCACTCCATCAAGATAAATTGAAATATCACGGCCATTATAGATACCCGCCACATGGTGCCAGTTGTGGTTCCAGTTCTTCGGCAGGGATGCGGATACTTTGAAATCCATGGAAGCCCGGACGGTAAAACAGATTGAATCTTCGTGGAACTGTGCCAGGGAGAAGGAGTGAAGTCCCCGTGAGATCATCGTGTTGGATCCATTAAATCCCCGAGGGTAAATCCAGGTCTGAAGCGTCAGTTGATTCCCTGTCAGTTGGAGGGAAGGATGCGGACTCACCTCTACAAAATCGTCAAGCCCGCTCAGCTGAATGGCCCTTCCTCGATAACCATCCACTGGTTCGGGACGGCCCATCAGGACCGCCTGGTGGTTGTACGAGGAGCGATCAGGAGTGGTAACCAGGTCCACCAGCAGGCTCTGGTTGACCCAGTCCCAGATAAATCCCCCCTGCAGGCTCCTGTACTTGTAGAATCGATCCCAGTACTGATCGAAATGCCCCATGGAGTTGCCCACGGCATGGGCATATTCGCCAAGGATCACCGGCCGGGTGGTGGTATCCCCTATGGCATCAAGCATTCCCGGGTTGGGGTAGCGGGTTCCGCAAATATCGGCGAAGGGTGCATCCCCGTTTGGGTAGTTGGTCTGGTGGTACAGGAAACGGGTGGGATCGGCCGAACTCACATATCCGGCCATCTGGTAATGGATAGGTGCCAGCCCGCATTCGTTCCCCATGCTCCACATGATCACCGAAGGATGATTCTTGTCTCGTTGCACAAACCGAATGGTTCGATCCATGAACGCCTCCTCCCATCCCGGCTCGGCTGCCAGCCAGCGTTCCCCGTAATGGCATTCGGCATTCACCTCGTCGCAGATATAAAATCCCCACTCATCAGCCAGGTCATAAAAAAGAGGATCATTGGGATAATGACTTGTACGTATCCCATTGATATTCATTTCTTTCATTAGTTTGAAATCCTTTTCGATCACCTCCCTGGACATGGTCCGCCCCAGCAACGGATCATGTTCATGCCGGTTCACCCCTTTTATGGTGACAGGTATCCCGTTGACCAGCATCTGTGCTTCCCGGATCTCCAGCTGACGGAATCCCACCTTCTCTTCCACCACCTCAAGGATATTTCCCTTCTGATCCTTGAGGATCATCAGCAGGGTGTAAAGATTTGGTTTTTCTGCGGACCACAACCTGGGTTGTCCCACCTTTGTTGACAGGGTGAGCTGCCGTTCCTCGCCGGGGACAACGTTTTCCGTGAGGGAATTGAAGGAGATCACATCCATTCCCAAAGGATCCAGAAGCCTGGCTGTAACCGGAAGCCTACCCGTGGTTTCACCGGTCTCATTTTTCAGATAACAAACCACCTCGAGGGTGGCGTTGGTATAGGTGGCATCCAGTCGGGTCCTCACCTTAAAATCGCGCAAGTGGACCTTTGGATGCGCTACCAGGTAAACCCTGCGGTAAATCCCGGCAAACCTCCACATGTCCTGGTCTTCCAGGTAACTGCCGTCGGTCCAGCGGACCACCTGTACGGCAATCCTGTTGGTACCCGGCACCAGCATTTCCGAGATATCGAATTCGGCGGGAGTCATGCTCCCCTTGTCAAAGCCAATGTAGCTCCCGTTTACCCAGACCCAGAATCCTGCTTTCACCCCGTCAAAATGAAGGACCACTTTTCTGCCGTCCCATGAGTCGGGAACCTCGAATTCACGGATATAATACCCTGTTGGATTGAAAGCAACAGGCACATGGGGAGGATTGTAAGGGGCAAACTCCATGGGGACATTCCGGTAGATATAGTATCCGAATCCCTGCATCTGCCAGGTACCCGGCACCTGGATCTCCTTCCACTCCGAAGCGTTAAATCCGGGGTTTTGGAAACCACGGGGGGATTCCAGCGGGCTTTTGGTCCAGAAAAACTTCCAGTTGCCATTCAGATTCCTGAAAAAGGGTGATTGGTCCCAGTCCGATCCGGAAGCCTGTGCCTCAGTTTCAAAGGGTACAAATGGCACATGGGGAGGAAGCTGGTTCTCCTCCACCCTGGAAGGATTTTCAATATAACTGATAATCTCCTCATATTCTCTTATCTGCGCGAAAATTGCGAACGGAATACACCACAGTGCGGCAACGAGGGATGATTTTTTCATGTCAGGTGGTTAAAGTGGTAATTTTCATTCTATTATATTACTAATAAATATCCTAAGTTTATAGGAAATAGAGAGGTTTTGCGTAACTTTTAGCATGAAAGGTGTGAATTCAATTCCGTTCCTCCTTGTAGCAAGTCTGATTCAGATTACCGGCTGCTCAAACCATGATCTGCCCATAGTGCATATCTATCCCGGTACAGTGATCCATGATGTCTCCCACCATCCCATCGGGATCAACTTGGACTTTTTTATGGACGGAGGCCGGTTCCCCGAAGCGGAACACACTACAGCCGAGGCGGTCAGCAGCATGGGAATGGGATACCTGCGCTATCCCGGTGG
>JAHEEC010000080.1 GCA_024640885.1 Bacteroidota bacterium
TGGTGATGTTGGTAAGGTTCATGGAGATCTGGGCCACCCCGTACTCCTCGATGAACCAGCCGATGGCCTTGACCGCCCTGAGGGAACCGGGGACCATGACCGGATTTCCAGCCTCATCCTTCAGCACCTTTCCGGTGAGCGGGTTACCCTCCCTCTTCACCCTTCCGCGCTCCCGCACATCATAGGCAATGGCATTGGCCCTTCGGGTGGAAGTGGTGTTCAGGTTTACATTGTAAGCCACCAGGAAATCCCTTGCGCCCACAGCGATGGCCCCAGTTCGTGGTTTAAAATCAGCAGGGCCGAAATCAGGCTTCCACTCCGCCAAAGCCAGTTTCTTCCTCAGTCCCTCGTACTCTCCGGAGCGGACCGAGGCAAGGTTCCTGCGCGCCTCTGAAAATGCGGCACTCTCATAACAATAGACCGGGATCCCGATTTCACTGCCGATTCTATCGGCCAGCTTCCTGGCCCAGGCAACCGTCTCCTCCATGGAGATGCCCGAAACCGGCACCAGAGGGCACACATCGGTGGCTCCAAACCGGGGATGTTCGCCCGAATGTTTGCTCATATCAATGATCTCGGAGGCCTTCTTTACAGCCAGAAAAGCTGCCTCCACCACCCTGTCCGGCTCACCCACAAAGGTTACAACCGTCCGGTTGGTATCCTTCCCGGGATCCACATCCAGCAATTTCACTCCTTCCACCGATTCCACCTGGCTTGTAATCTCCCTGATGATTCCCATATCGCGCCCCTCGCTGAAATTGGGGACACATTCAATAATTTGATTCATTGGCTCTTACTGAATTATTCCATTTAATATGACATGCCTGATCTGGCTGGTCCCGTAACTGTAGGGCATGAAGCCAAAGCTTGGCATGGAGGTGGTGATGATCAGGTTTGCGACTTTACCAGGTGAGATGGTCCCATGGCTCTTTTCCAGGCCCATGGCATAAGCCCCGTTCAAGGTCACCGCATTAAGGAGCTCGTTGGGCAGCATCTTCATCTGGATCATTCCCAGTGACATGATCAGTTCCATGTTACCCGTGGGAGAGGAACCCGGATTGTAGTCCGATGCCAGTGCCACGGGCAGGCCCGCTTCAATGATCCGCCTCGCAGGCGCATACTTAAGGCCCAGGAAGAGTGAGGCCCCGGGCAACAGGGTGGGCATGGTCCTTCCCTTCTGGAGGGCGGCTATTTCATCCTCTCCAAGGTATTCCAGGTGATCCACCGATAAAGCCCCGTGCCGGACCCCAACCTGCACCCCGCCAGAGAGATCCAGTTCATTGGCATGGATCTTTGGTATCATTCCATGTTTGATCCCTGCTTCCAGGATTCTCCCGGTTTGCTCTGCAGTGAAGAACCCCCTGTCGCAGAATACATCGATAAAATCGGCCAGCTTTTCTCCAGCCACAGCCGGGATCATTTCCCGGATGATCAAACTTACATACCCTTCATGATTATTCCTGTATTCACCTGGGAAAGCATGGGCCCCCAGGAAAGTGGACCTGATGGTGAGCGGGGTTTCCGCTTTCAACCGTTGAATGACCCTGAGCATCTTCAATTCATCAGCGATGTTCAACCCGTAACCGCTCTTGATCTCCACCGCTCCGGTGCCCGAACGCACAATTTCCATGGCCCTTTCAAGGGATTCTTCAAAGAGTTGGTCTTCGGGGGTCTCCGAGAGCCTGGCAGCTGAATTCAGGATCCCACCTCCCCGTTTTGCGATCTCCTCATAACTCAGTCCACGCACCTTGTCCTCATACTCCTTCTCCCTGTTGCCGGCATAGACCAGGTGGGTGTGGGAATCGCAAAATGCGGGTAACACCAGACCCCCTTTACAGTCAAACACTTCATCGTCGGAAAAGGGAATCGCCTCTCCCGATCCAAATCCCGCAATCCGCCCCTGTTCAATGACCAGCCAGGCGTCTTCTATGGAGTTCACCACACCCATCTCACCCCCTGCCCGCCAGGTGATGGGCTCATGCTCCACCATGAGCAACTGCGAAATATTCGTCAAGAGGAGTCTCACACTGCGAAGATAGGAAAATGTGGCCTCCGGCTGAATGTTTTAAAGCAATCTTACATCAGGAGGTATGCAATGGCCACACCCAGGTAATTCCCTATGGCATAACCGATCACCCCGATGATCATGCCGGGGATCACCACCTCCTTGTTGCGCATGGCCGCAGCCACTACGGGGACGAAGGGGGGAGAGTTGGCAAGGGCCGTAGATGTGATGATATACTCATCCACACTGATCTTAAAGATCCAGGATAACAGCGCATGAAGCACCAGGGAACCCACAATAACCAGGCTGATAAAGAGAAACATGTTCAGCACCAGGCCCACCGATTCAGGATTAAAAAGGGCGGCAAGATCCGCTTTGGATGCAATAATCAGACAGAACACATAGATCCAGTACATCCCAAGCTGGAATGATTTCTTTATATTGTGCACCGCAGGGACCAGTGATGCCAGGATCCCCAGTGTGGTCACTGCCAGCACAGGTATGGTCTGCCGGATATCCCCCGTGAAAAGGAAGCCCATACCGTAACTCAGACCAAAAATAACCAGTGCGATCCCGAATGCTTTACCCAGGTCAGGCAATCCGGCTCTGCTGAAAAAGCCCTCATAGGACTCGAACGAGCTCATATCCATATTGACCTGATTATTCAGATGTTTATTTTCACCTGCTTTGTAGGGTCTCATAAACAAACCAAACAACGGTTTGGCACCGGTGATCAGGAAGAGAAGGATCAGGGCACCGACAGCTATCTCCACCGTATTGGTAAGGATAAAAAGCTCCTCCTCCACTCCCAGGCCGCGTGCGATGGCCGCCATATTGGCTGTCCCCCCGGTATAAACCCCGATCATCATGCCGGAAACCTTTGCAATCTCAGGCAACTTCTCACGGAAAATAAAGTATCCTACAATGACCAGAACCACTACAGATGCCACTCCAAGCAAGAGGGAGATAAATGTATTTTTGGCCATTTTGACCCATTTCAGTATGTTTTCAGAAAACAGTACCAGGGGGATGCCCACCAGGATACTGAATCCCATCAGGAGCTCCTGGGTCCCTGAAATTGATTCGGGTATAAAATCCACAAGCCCGAGCAACAGGCCAGCTGCATAGCAGATCACGACCACTCCGATCTTATTTACGATGGAGTATTTAGTACTTAAATAAAGGATCAGTGCGGGGAAAAGAAAATAGAAAAGAATGATGGTAATTCCCATGGGATTCAGCTTAAATGTAGCCCCAAATGTAATCAAAAAGCTGAATGCCAAACGTTAAATGTGAGACTCAGAATGTTAAGGACAATCCTTAAAGCTCTTTTCATACTGTTCAATAGCCCTGAGGCTCATCCCCATGCTTGAGAATCCTCCATCATGGAAAAGATTTTGCATGGTCACTTTCCGGGTAAGGTCCGAAAAGAGCGTGACACAATAATCGGCGCAGTCATCCGCTGTGGCATTTCCCAGGGGGGACATCCGGTCCGAAAAATCCTCCAGTTTATCAAACCCGCTTACCCCGCTGCCTGCTGTGGTCGGAGTGGGTGACTGGGAGATGGTGTTGATGCGGATATGCTTCTCCCGTCCGTACATGTATCCGAAGCTCCTGGCAATGGATTCGAGGATCGCCTTGGCATCTGCCATGTCATTGTAACCGGCAAAGGTACGCTGGGCGGCCACGTAGGAAAGGGCGACCACGGAACCCCACTCCTTGATGGCATCCATCTTCCTGGCAGTGCTCAGGACTTTGTGAAGGGAAAATGCTGAAACATCCAGTGTTTTATGATAGTAGTCGTAATTCAGCGCATCGTAATCTATTCCTTTCCTCACATTGGGGGACATGCCGATTGAATGCAGGATAAAGTCAAATTTACCCCCGAAGATCTCCAAGGATTTGGAGACCAGGTGTTCCAGATCTTCAAGGCTGGTGGCATCGGCGGAGATGACCTGGGCGTTGACCTTTTCCGCAAGTTCATTGATGGTGCCCATGCGCAATGCAATCGGCGCATTGGTCAGCACAATTTCAGCGCCTTCTTCATGAGCCCGTTCTGCCACTTTCCAGGCGATGGATTGTGCATTCAGCGCTCCAAAAATAATCCCCTTCTTCCCTTTCAGTAGATTATAAGCCATGTTGTTTTTTTTAGAATTGTTCGTTTTCTGCCCTTTTAACAAATGAAAGCACAGTTTGTGCGATGAAAGTTTTAAACCCTGAGCAATACCCGGGCATTGGATAATGCGGCATCAGTTACCTCTTCACCCGACAGCATCCGGGCAATCTCCCTGATCCGCTCTTCCGGTGCAAGTTTCCTGATCCGGGTAAAGGTGGCCTGATCGGTATCCTCCTTGTATACAATGAAATGGTCCTCTCCAATGGAGGCCACCTGGGGCAAATGGGTTATGGCCATCACCTGCCGCCCCCGGGCCAGCCGGTTCATGATCCCACCCACTTTGTCAGCGATCTCACCACTCACCCCGGCGTCGATCTCATCGAAGATCAGGGTGGGCATCCCTTTGCGGTCCGAGACGAGAGATTTGATGCATAACATCAGGCGCGACACCTCTCCTCCGGAAGCCACCTTTGAAATCTCTTCCATGGGCACCTGTTTGTTGGCTGAGAAAAGAAACCTGATCTCGTCGGATCCATGGGTGTCATACCCTTCTTTCCTGTGGATGCTCACCGTAAACCTGGCGTTGGGAATTCCAAGCTGCCGGAGCTGGGATTCCACTATTTCCTGTAACTCTATGGAAGCAACCTCTCTTTTGCTGTGCAGTGTTCCCGATAGCTTTTCCATGATTTCCAGCACTCCGGCCCTCTCCTTCTCCAGTTCACCGACCCGGTCATCGGATATGGTGATTTCCTCAATTTTTTCATGGAGCTGGTCCCTCAGTCCGATCAACTCCCCCACTTCCCGGACCCGGTGTTTTTGCATGAGGCTGAAGAGCAGGTCCACCCGCTCCTGAAGAGCCTCCAGTTTACCCGGCTCAATATCTGATTTTTCGGCCTGCTCCCCGAGCTCGGCAGCGATGTCCTTCAACTCGATGTAAGCCGATCCTGTCCTGGAAGCAAGTTCACCTGCCGGGGTGTAATATTTGGAAATTTTTTGAAGATGGTCAAGGAGCTCTTTTAACTGGTCAAGGATCCCGGTGCCCTCCTCATTGAAGAGCGTTGCCGTGTGAAAAAGAGCACTCCTGATCTCTTCCGCATGCTCGGCAAGCTGAAGGTCAGATTCCAGGACCTCCATCTCTCCCTCCTTCAGATGGGCCGCACTGAGCTCATTGTGCTGGAACTGCATATACTCAAGGTCTTCCTGAAGTTTCGCCGTCCTGCTCCTGATCCTCTCCAGCTCCAGGCACACATCCTGGTACCGGGAATAGGCCTCCCGGTAATCTTTCAGCTCTTTCACGGTGCCGGCCAGGTGGTCGGTCACTTCAAGCTGGTAAAGATGATCATTCAACTGGAGGTTCTGATGCTGGGAGTGGATATCCACCAGGTGGTTCCCGATCTCCCTCATCAGGGGGAGGGTTACCGGTGTGTCGTTGACGAAGGCACGCGATTTACCACCCGGGGCAATCTCCCTGCGAAGGATGGCAACCGGTTCAAAATCAAGGTCGTTCCTTTCAAACACCCTGCGAACCTCCTCACCCGGCAGAAAAGTGCCTTCCACGATGCACTTGGCGTCTTTCAGCTTCAGGACCATGGGTTCGGCTCGCTGCCCAAGGATCAGCGACAACGCACCCATGAGGATCGACTTCCCCGCCCCGGTCTCCCCGGTAATGGTCGTGAATCCCGCTGAGAAGTGCATCTCCAGTTCGTCAATCAATACGTAATTTCTGATGTAAAGTGACTGAATCATAGGGGGTCAGGCCTAAAGAGTTTGCTCCAGGATGGACTTGTACTTATTGCTGTTTGTTTTATCCACTTCCACCAATATGTTGTGTGCCCGGTTCCTCTCCTCGGGGTAGGACTCGGTATAGACACTGACCAGCTCATCCACCTTGGAATCGAATACGAGCCTGAGCAGGTACATATAGGGATCCGGCTTCTTCCTGTACACCTGCTGGATAAGTTCCAGGCTGTTGGTGATCTCGGCCCTTCCTTCTGCCACCTTTTCATCCATCAGATCCAATCCCAGCCTGTGGTACCGGTAATTGAACTCCCTGACGGGTTCATAATCGGGGTCAAGCATATCCTTGACCAGCCAGTACCTGCTTTTATGCGCCAGGTCATCCAGGGGCTTCCATCCGCTTTCGGGTGCATTCTGGGCGTTCAGCACAATCCGCTCGGCATTGGTAAAAAAACTGGAGCCCCCGAAAAGGGCAAAAGTATCATAATCGAGGCCAAGGATAAAGTAGGCATAAAATGAAAGGATGGAGGTAAGGTTCGAACCATGTGTGTTCAAATCGAACTCAAGGGGTGAGAATTCCACATACCTGAACTGGATATCGTTATCCACAAAGTTGAGCGTAACCGTATTGTAATTGCTGTTAAAGACCGGCCTTCTGGCCTGGACCGAAAGGGTACCTCTGAACTCATCAGCCGACAACTGCTCCGTGATATTAAACATCAGGTTGCACTCAATGCGTTCCTCCATGGTATAGACATTGCTGGTCCACACGCGGTTATTCATGAATTCATAAATCGCGTTCTGCAGGGTCTGAAATACCTGTTTATTGGTGCCCTGGATCTGCTGACTCACCACCTGTACGTTGCACCTGAACTCCTGTGCATGAAGGAGCGTGGAGATCCACATCCACCCAATCATCAAATAGACCGTTTTACGCATTTCCTGTCATCTTTATCACCCGGTCAACCAGGTCCCTGGCCACCTGGCCTTTGGGCTTCAATTCATATTCCTCGGGGTTCCCGGAGCGATCGATCATTGTCACCCTGTTCGTGTCGGTCCCGAATCCTGCTCCCTGCACCTTTAACGAGTTGAGTACAATCAGATCCAGGTTTTTCCTGACCAGTTTTGCCTGGGCATGTTCAAGTTCATTCTCGGTTTCCAGTGCAAATCCCACAAAAAACTGTGCTTGCCTTTTCAATTTTCCCAGTTCGGCTGCAATGTCCATGGTGGGTTTAAGCCTGATGTTCCACTCCCCTTTCCCACGCTTTACCTTCTCCAAAGATGGATCCACGGGAGCATAGTCTGAAACTGCCGCATTGAACACAGCAATGTCCACCGAATCAATTAATCCCCTGCATGCCTCGTACATCTCCCCTGCCGTAATTACACCGGTCACATGAATGCCGGCCACGCTGGTTTGAATGGAAACCGGGCCCGACACAAGAAATACTTCGGCTCCTTCAGCTGCGAATGCCTCTGCAATGGCAAATCCCATTTTTCCTGTGGAGTGGTTGCCAATAAAACGAACCGGATCGATATTTTCGTGTGTGGGGCCTGCTGTGACCAGCACCCTTTTATTCAGAAGTCTTTTTTTTTTGAAGGTCCCGGATCCATCTGCCTGATAAATTTGACGATCGCTTCCGGCTCCTCCATTCTTCCAGCTCCTTCCAGTCCACTGGCCAGCTCCCCGGTGGCGGGTTTAATCACCCGGACTCCGAAACTCCTCAAAATTTCAAGGTTTTGTTGTGTGGATGGATGTCCGTACATGTCCAGATCCATGGCAGGGGCCACAATGACCGGGCAACGCGCCGACAGGTAGGTGGTGATAAGCAGGTTATCGGCCAGACCGTGGGCCATTTTTGCCAGCGTCGTGGCAGTGACGGGTGCCACCAGCATCAGGTCCGCAGAAGCGCCCATCTCCACATGGCTGTTCCAGTCGCCTCCCTCGGGTTTGAAAAAATCCGTAAGTACCGGTTTGCCGGAAAGGGATGAAAATGTAACGGGACCCACAAATTCCCGGGCCGAAGGAGTCATGATCACCTGCAGATCGGCTCCTTCCCTGACCAGGAGTCTGAGCAAATAGACAGCTTTGTAGGCTGCAATGCTTCCGGTGACTCCGAGAATAATGCGTTTTCCTGTGAGTTCCATCAGGAAAGAATAGGCTACTGTTGCTCCGCTTCAGGTGTTTCGTTTAGCCTGAAATATATCTGGTCTTCAGTCAATTCCTGCAACGAGATCAGGGAGGGTTTGGGCAACCGTTCGAAGAATCTGGAGATCTCGATCTGCTCGGGGTTTTCAAAAACCTCTTCGAGATTGTCAGTATAGGAAGCAAATTCTTCCAGTTTCCGGTTCAACTCCTGTTTCATCTCCACGCTGATCTGGTTCGCCCTTTTAGAGGCCACCACCACAGTTTGATAGATGTTATCAGTGTCACCATCCAGGTCATTCAGATCCCTGGTAATGGTTGTAAGTGGTGCTTTTGTTTTTTTGTAATCCATGGGTTATGATTCGTTATTGTTATCCGCTAAAAACTTGTTAGAACTCTCATAAATGCGTTCGGCCTCTTTTGAATGGACCCCTTCCGGGAACTCGCCAATAAAACTGTAATATTCGTCCAGGGCCGCCTGGTAACGCTCCCTCTGCTTACTGGGGATGCTGTTGTCTGCAAGCAGGTAAGAGGACTTGAGGATCAAGAACATCAATTCCTCCCTGTACTTTGTCTCGGGATATTTGATAAGGCTGTTGCGCAACGCGAGAATAGCCGATTTGTAATACCCAAGGTCGTAATATAATTTTGCACTGATATATGATTTTTCTACCAGTTTGTCTGCCATTTCAACAATGATCTCCCTGCATTGTTCTATTTTTTCGGAATTGGGATACCTCACCATAAACATCTGCATGGCGGTTATGGTCCTGAAGGTATTGTCCTGATCAAGTTCAGGGCGGGGTGACTGCATGTAATAACAGTAAGCCGTCATGAAATCAGCCTCCTCCAGGAAGTTGCTGTTTGGATAAGTGACCGAGAGTTCATTAAAATAGTGGCCGGCCATCATGTAGTCCCTCTGACCGTAATAGCTTTTGGCCTGGTAGTACTTTACCGTATCAGCTTTTGTGGTTCCCCGGTATATGTTCGATACCTGGTCAAAAAGTGTACCCGCTTTCACAAATTCACCCTCCTCATAGAGTTCCACACCTGCTTCATACTTCTTCAGATAATCACTGCTTTTCAGTAATTTCTCATACTCTCCACACCCCGTTTGAAGAATTGCAATCGCGGCGATGGTGACCGCTGTGACCCACGTGTTTTTAAACATTGCGCAAAAGTACAATTATTGGTTTAATAATAAAATAGTTAAATGATATTTGCATCACAAAAGAAACAAAAATCATTCCGTTTTATTGCATGCGGGTTATAAAAATAGTTTACCTGTTCATGTGTTGGGTCCGTTAATTATCGACCGATCAAAAAAATAGTTAAATTTGCAGCCATTAATAATTAAAACTTTAATCCGTGGACATTTTTGAAAGAATTACCAAGAACAGGGGTCCCATTGGGCAATACCAGAAGGCAGGACATGGGTACTTTGCATTTCCCAAACTCGAAGGGGAAATCTCAGCCCACATGAAATTTCGTGGCAAAGAGGTATTGACGTGGAGCCTGAACAACTACCTCGGACTTGGAAACCACCCCGAAGTAAGAAAAGCCGATGCAGCAGCAGCTGCAGAATATGGAATGGCGTACCCCATGGGTGCCAGGATGATGTCCGGGCAAACCCGTAAACATGAAGAGCTGGAACAGGCCCTTGCTTCTTTCGTTCAGAAAGAGGATGCTTTCCTTTTGAATTACGGATACCAGGGAATGTCATCCATTATAGATGCCGTAACCACACGCAATGATGTGATTGTCTATGATTCGGAAGCACATGCCTGCATCCTTGATGGAATGAGAATGTCTCTGGCCAAAAGGTTCGTATTTCCTCACAACAACATGGAGAACCTTGAAAAGCAACTTGAACGTGCCGTGAAACGTGCCGATCAGCAAGGCGGCGGCGTGCTTGTGATCACCGAAGGAGTCTTTGGCATGGCAGGCGACCTGGGTAACCTCAAGGCAGTCTGTGACCTCAAGAAAAAATATGATTTCAGGCTGCTGGTGGATGATGCCCACGGATTCGGCACCATGGGTGCAACCGGAATGGGTACAGGTGAGCACTTTGGAGTACAGGATGAAATCGACCTTTACTTCTCGACCTTTGCCAAATCCATGGCCGGGATCGGAGGGTTCGTTGCCAGTGGCAAAGATGTGGTGGATTATCTCCGCTACAACATGCGCTCACAGACCTATGCCAAATCCCTGCCCATGCCCATGGTGATCGGTGCTTTGAAAAGGCTGGAAATGTTAAGGACCATGCCGGAACTCAGGGAAAATCTGTGGAACGTAGTGAACGCATTGCAATCGGGACTGAGAGAAGCCGGATTTGACATCGGTGCCACAGAATCCCCGGTAACCCCTGTCTACATGCGTGGAGGCATCATCGAAGCCACCAACCTGATCCTGGACCTGCGGGAGAACCACAACATCTTCTGTTCGGTGGTGATCTATCCCGTGGTTCCCAAGGGAGATATTCTGCTTCGCCTGATCCCCACAGCCATGCACAACCTGGAGGATGTGAAGGAAACCATCACGGCTTTTAATATTTGCCGTGCCAAGTTGCAGGCCGGAGAGTACGAATCAGAGACTTTCCAGGACATCAGCGCGCTCAGGGTATAAACTCTTAAAGTTGAAAGTTGAAAGTGAAAGTCAGGATTATTCCGACTGTTCGGTATCACAAAAAAGGGGGCTCTTGGCCCCCTTTTTTTTTCCTTTATTCCAGTTCCCCCAGATACCTTTCGGCATCAAGTGCGGCCATGCAGCCTGTACCCGCTGCGGTGACCGCCTGCCTGTACACCTTGTCCTGAAGGTCTCCACAGGCAAAAATACCTGGAACATTGGTTTTGCTGGTACCCGGTATGGTCATGACGTATCCGGCATTATCGGTCTCTAAGTACTCCTTGAACACCTCGGAATTGGGGGTATGGCCAATGGCCAGGAAAAATCCGTCAATATCGAGCTTCACCACCTCCTCGCCGGCTTCTCCCTTATTCTTGTACAACTCGACTGCAGTGACCACCTGCTCCCCCAGGAGCTCCTTGGTCTGGTGTTTCCAGAGCACCTCGATATTGGGTGTGTTAAAGACACGTTTCTGCATGGCCTTGGAAGCCCTGAGTTCATCCCTTCTGACGATCAGGTATATTTTCTTGCAGAGCCCCGCCAGGTAGGTGGCCTCCTCCGCAGCGGTGTCTCCACCGCCCACCACGGCCACCACCTTATCCCTGTAGAAAAACCCGTCACATGTGGCACAGGCGGAGACGCCAAATCCCTTGAACTTCTCTTCTGATTCCAGCCCCAGGTATTTGGCCGTGGCTCCGGTGGCCAGGATGACCGCATCCGCTTCGATGAGGGTGCGCTCATCGATCTCCACCCTCTTTACCCTGCCGCTGAAATCCACCTTTGTGGCCATTCCAAACCTCACCTGGGTCCCAAACCTTTCAGCCTGCTTTTTCAGATCCTCCATCATGGTGGGCCCGTCGATCCCCTCCGGATAGCCTGGAAAGTTGTCCACCTCAGTGGTGGTGGTCAGCTGACCTCCCAGCTGCATTCCTGTATACATTACCGGTTTCATATTGGCCCGGGCAGCGTATATAGCCGCAGTATAGCCTGCCGGCCCCGATCCCAGGATCAGGCACTTCACATGCTCGGAAACCGCCGGTTCTGGCTTATTGTTTGATGATCCTTCCGGTTTGGAGTCCATGGGTTTGAATAGGTCCATTGCGTTATTCTTTTTAAATTATCAATTTCTCCCCGGTTCATTGTCTGCGAACCCGCTCTCATGCTTGGTCGGATTGGGGGGATTCAAATTACAAAATTTCTGCCTCACCTGATCAAATTCGGTACCAAATCCGAAATTCGCATCCTGCAATCCTCCGCCCGGACAAACTTGCAGGCCAACTGTGTAAAATCGCCCGGCAGGATGACGGGATGGCAGTTTATTTGTTGCATCAAAATGACCGGAGTGCTTTTGAGAATATGAAATGAATTGTTACATTTGCACCCACATTGATCGGGGTGTGGCGCAGTTGGCTAGCGCACTTGCATGGGGTGCAAGGGGTCGTACGTTCGAGTCGTATCACCCCGACGAATTAAAGACGCAATCAGCTATTATTCAGTTGGTTGCGTTTTTTATTCCACCCGCTCACCCCATGATCACTTCAATTCATAAGGTATTTTGGTGAAAATGACCGATCCAGTTGAACCCGAATAATCCTGATTTGTAAGAATTGACTCCCTTGCTTAAAGCTCAGCCGGATATGACCGCTCCAGGGGTTTCCAGCTTATTTGTCTGATTACTATATTTCTGATCTGGATGTGGCTGCTCCAGGCACTGAAAGCAACTTTTTGATAAATTGAATGGTCGATTGGATCAGGATCGGTTATTTCTATAATCTCTCTTCCATCAATAAATACAAAGCAATTTCCATCCACGCTTCCAGCCATGATTCGATAAATGGTACCGGGAATAATTCTGAATTGACCTGTGGTTGCACGCAATTTATATTCCGGTGATTTCTCAATACCTACCCTTCCGGTCCACCAACCACCGATACCCCCTATGTAACCAATCCCACAGCTGTTTATTGTAGGATCCCACTCACCATTCCACATAAAATCGATATCATGTGAGGAAGGGTAAACTGTACGTCCCTCAAACTCCAGAAGAATATTCCCGGGAAAGTCCATCTTCAGGAATGCCATGCCTGCAGATTCGCTTGGATTTTTCCCCGTCAGCCAATCTTCCCTGACAGTCCACTCGCAGTTGTACGTGTCCCATTCATTCTTTAGGCTATCCAACGTAACGGGCCTGTTGTAAAGAATGGTTGATTCCGAAAGATCAATTTGCTTATTGAGCAGCATCAAAGTATCCATGCGACTAATACTCTGCTAATTTGCGTGCGGTATTCATGTAAGCCAGCATATTCTCTTCAGCTACAAAACCTGGATTCATTTCACCTGAGTTAAAAATATATCCCCCTCCCTCCTTGCAGGTATTTATAATTCGCTCTACTTCGGCTTTGATCGAATCAGGGTTTCCTTTCCAGAGTACTTCGATAGGATCAAGGTTTCCACTGATGGTTTGCCTGCCTCTGGTCGCTGCCCTTATATCTTTCATAACGCCAGCCGGTCCAATGTTCTCAAAGCTCACCCCTAAGGGCGCATGGGAGAGCACGTGGTCGACAAGCACCTCACTGTTATGCATCCAGATCATAATGTTCAATTCTTTCTCGCAATAGGTTACAAGCTCTTTCGTGATGGGGAGGATATGTTCGGTATACTGAGGAATAGAGACCATAGAACTGAAAGCGTTGCAATCACCGAACCAAATCGCATCCGCACCTGCTTCCTGCTGTGCTTTGATATATCTTTTGTAAAACTCTGTCCAGTACTCCATTGAAGCATACAGGAACTCCGGGTCCGTCAGCATCATCATCATCGATTCCTGAAGGCTATAGGTTAAACCCACTGCCGAAAAAGGACCCGCACATGATCCAGTGATCAGCACAGTGTCTCCAAAGTGATCCTTAAGTTTCCGGATGGCCTTCAGCTTTTCGGGCATGCGGCCATCTTTCCAGGGATCCATTACAGGAAGGTTCTTCAGCGTATCCCAGTTTACCGGTAGGTAACCGCAAGTGGCCCGAAGTATATCCCCTTCACCTTTCACTTTTACTCCCAATGGTTCAAACTCGAAACAATCATCAATTTGCAACCAGGCCCAGTCATAATCGAAATATTCAATGGCTGCTTTAAATACTTCGAACATTTTATCACCATCCTGGCAGAATTCTTCGTAATTGTACTTTCCGTACCACTTCACGTCAAATTCTTCACTCAACGCACAACAGGGTATCCTTTTAGGAATTTTATGTTCCCTTATTCTTTGAAAATCTTCTATTACACCTTGATAAGCCATAAGAAAGTTTTTTTGTAAGTATTAACAAAATAATATGAGCGTGATAATTCCCGGTTTTTATTTCACAATATCGTCAGGTGTATAAGGTGATGAATTGTGTTCCTCAAATATTTTAAGTATGATCTCCACTCCAGGCAGACTTACTCCGCAGCTGTTCTCCAGGAAAGCCCTTTCACCATCTTGTTGAATCAGTTTAATAATCTGTTCATCTCCCTCGTACATCTGGCCATTTTCATCGGTTGCTCTAAAATATGTTCCAAAATAGAGAGCCTCGGCGATTCGATCCACAGGGAGGTTCAAACGTATTCCAGCATTTAATGGTACAACCAATCGGTCATTGGGACCCAACTTTCGCAGCAGATCGGAACCGACTCTGAATACAGTATCCTCCAATGACCGGTTTTGAAACCTGGCTATCAAATCATTGATGTGATCCAGAAGTTCAGGCGAGGTAAATTCACCCGGGTAAAGTGCCTGGAGAATTTTCGCTGACTGGCTCATCGCCTCCCTCGTAAAATTTACTACTTCAGCATGTGACAGGATTTCATACATATATTTCAGTGCTGGATACCTGTATGCTCCGAAATATGCAGCACATGCATGTCCTAAATTATGGATGAACAGCTTCCTGTCAACCCATGCTTTGATATTATCCTTCGGTGCCAATCCCTCTATTTCGGGCAGCTTATTCTTGAAAGCAATTTTATCCAGGATCAAAACATTGTACGGTTCTGCATACACATTCAGAATATCATCCCCCATATCTTCTATTTTCATGAGGGGCACCATTTTTCCAATACTGGTTTCGACAAGGCCCACCTGCCTGCTGAGGGGATACCCGTTTGGCAGGATCTTTTTCAATTCCTTTTCCAGTGTTGAAGATGCGTTACGGAGGTTTTCCGCAATAATGATGTCCAGGGGTTCCTCATTATTGTCCTCATAACGCCTGAGTAATCCCCTGGCAATGAATTGAATAGCCATTTCAAGTCCCTTTAACCCAACAGAAATCGCCAAAATGCTTGCATCTGCTATTTCCTGTGTGACCAATTCCTGGTCACCGGTCCATACACCACGAATATTCCTGACATTGATAATCTCTTCAGGATCACCTTTAATCAGGACATTGTAACTTCCACGCCGGGATATTTCATTGATGATATTTTTATCAATATCTATAAAAACTACTTCGTAGTTTCCCCGGCTGAAGAGTTGACCTATAAAAGACCTCCCTATTTTCCCGGCACCGAATAATACCAATTTATGTTTGGAATAGGAATTCACCCTCTTTGCCGTTGTTTGTGATAAGAACTTTTAATCGAATTTACCATGGCTAGTTTCTCATTGGGTTCAGTTTCAAAATAAGTTCCGCCCATATACAAACAAGCGAAGCCGCCGGATGCAATGGCCCACTCCACTGTCTCCAACAGGTCTAAATCGCCGACGGCCCTGTCCCTGATCTGCCATCCAAGGGAGGCTACGGCCCCACCTGCAAAATTATCTCCGCAACCAGTTGTATCTGATTTGAGTAACGGGTTTTTTAGTTTTTCTTTCGCTACCATATTAGAAACCGGCATTTTGATCAGCGGGCAAGATTTAAAAATACTCCCATTTGAATAGGCGTAAAGTTCATTGGGCCCGTTGGTAATGAAAAATGATGAAATATCCTGCTCTTCAAAATAAGCAGCTGCCCCTTCAATGGATGGGGCTCCGCTGATCCTGATTGCCTCCTCCCTATCCATGATTAATAGGTCGATAAGCTTTAAACTTTCAGGGGTATTGCCTAATGGCCACGGGCTTTCAGGGTTCAATTTCTCGTTCCTGAAATCGAATACAGTATTGACCACTGAAATACATTTTTCTTTCTTCGCATTGATCAGCAAATCAGTTAATTGATCATGTAGTTGAGGAACCAGTGCTGTACCCCCAAAACATACAATTTCTGCTTCAAAAAAATCATCCGCAAGCATTTCAGGAGTGAAATCCCATGCTGCACCGATGTTGTTAATAAAGGTCCTCTCTCCATGACCATTGTTAAAAGTATGATCCGACAGCACATGGGTAAATGGAGTGGGACGTTGGCTTATTTTCCTCAGGTTAGTGATTCCCAGGGGCGTTTTTCCTACCATGTCGATCATTCGGCCGGCTAAACGGTCATCCCCAAGTCCACCATAAAATCGAACTTCAAAATCATTGCCTTCAAGCAACTGTGACGCATGGATCATTGAAACCAAACCGGGACCACCTATGTTGAACGCCTCGGGTTCGTGGTCACCCGCCAGTTCCGTTAGGATCTCAGGATATAATTTGCCAGTAAAACTCTCAAGCTCTCCGGTAAATACCAGTTTTCCAGGGACCAACCCACCATCCCCCTGTTTGCGTGACATATATTTCTGAAA
>JAHEEC010000022.1 GCA_024640885.1 Bacteroidota bacterium
ACGATAAAAAAATAGACAATCATGCCGGTCAGCGTGCCCAGGACCGTACCCATGGGAATGGATTTGCTGGGTTTCTTCAGATCCCCGGAAAGCCCCACGCCGGCAGTCATCCCTGTAAAGGCCGGGAATATGATGGCAAACACAAGGAAGAACTGTTTCATGTCACCCTTTCCTGCAGAGGCAAGGGAAAAGCTGCTCTCCTGTGCGTAAGGAGTGGTACCCAGAAAGAAAAGGACAAGGGATACAATCAATATTCCCACCACAATATAGAGGGTTTTCATGCCCACTGCCGCCCCTTTTTTAAGGATCAGGATGGAAAGTCCGATCATGGCCGGAATGCTGACCACCTGCCTGGGCAGGATGAAATCGAACCGTGAAGCGATCCAGTCAAAGAAGAACTGGAATGCCTCTGTAAATGCAATGATGTAAAATGCCACACTGATGGCCTGGGAAATGAAGAGGGCGAACCCGATGGTAGCCCCAATATTCATTCCGAAGGAGCGGGATATGATAAAATACTCTCCGCCACCCTCCACCCGCTTGTTGGTGGCGATCTCCGAAATGGCAAGGGCAGTGGGAATGGTCACCACGTGCCCCAGCAGAATGATCCCGATCACCCCCCAGAATCCGAGGGTGCCAACCGCAAATCCGAATCTCAGGAAAAGAATGGCACCCAGGATGGTGGCTATTGCTGTAAAGTATACAGGGGCGGTTCCGAAGGACTTCTTGGTGGTGTCTGCCATTTCGTGTTTATAACATCACCTAAATATAAGATATTCTAAGAAACTAGCTACCGGCGTTGATAATTATCTCCCTCAAAAATAGAGGTCCCTCTCCCCGCTCTTCACACGGGCCAGCCTATCTTCCAGCAAGGTTTTGGACCGGTCATTCCCAAGCCCATCCAGGGTTTTGCGGATCAACCTGTATCCTTTCTCCTTTGCTCCATTGGCAGCATAATCCTCCAGGTATTCAGCCAGGGTGATCAGGGCGTTGGGTGTACACAATCGCTTGATATGACCGGGTACGGAAAACTCCATAAAATGTTCTCCGGTGCGGCCGGTGCGATAACATGCCGTGCAGAAGGATGGTATATATTCATGTTCAATGAGATCGTCCATCACCACTGAGAGGGAGCGCGGATCTCCGATCTCAAATTGCTCCGCATCCAGGTCCTGCGGACCGCCCTCTCCCGAGTATGCCCTCATCTCGATTCTGGTCCCGCCGTCGATCTGGGAAACACCAAATTTAAGGATCTCATGGCGGATCAGTGCAGGTTCACGTGCTGTGAGGATCAGGCCCGTGTAGGGTACTGCAAGCCTCAGAATGGCCACCATCCGGGTGAATTCCTCATCGCTTAACTCCCAGCGACTGTCATAGGCTGCATTGGAAGCCTTTTTGAGGCGTGGGAAAGAGATGGTATGGGGCCCTACATGATAGACCGCCTCTAGATGATTCACGTGACGGATGAGTCCCAGCACTTCAAACCTCCAGTCATACAGGCCAAACAGTGCCCCGATTCCCACATCATCGATCCCGGCCTCCTGGGCCCTGTCCAGTGAGGTGAGCCTCCAGTTGTAATCCCTTTTCTTACCTGCAGAATGATATCTGGCATATGCATCCCTGTGATAGGTCTCCTGGAAAACCTGGTATGTGCCAATACCAGCTTGCTTTACAATGCTAAAACCATCAATATCAAAGGGTGCCGCATTGATATTGACCCTCCTGATCTCCCCATTCCCCTTTTTTACACCATAAACGGTACGTACGCTTTCTGCAATAAATTCAGCCGAGTATTCGGGATGCTCGCCAAATACAAGGATGAGCCTTTTCTGGCCCATTTCCTGTAGCATCTCCACCTCACGTACCAGTTCCTGACGGGTCAGTGTGATCCGTTTCTGCTCCCTGTTTTCAGACCTGAATCCACAGTATGTGCAGTTGTTGCTGCAAAAATTGCCGACGTAAAGTGGGGCGAACAGGACAATCCGTTTCCCGTACACCTGTTCCTTCAACCGGCGGGCACCCCTTTTGATCTCCTCCACCAGCTCTGGATCAGTGGCATTCAGGAGGATTGCGGCTTCATGCATGGAGAGCCGTTTCTTATCCAGGGACCTGGATATGATTTCAAGTACCCGCTCCCTGGTGGGAAGAGCGCCTTCGAGGATCCTCGTGATCTCCCCCTCATCAATGAAGGGGACCATTGGTTTGTCCTCAATGGCGTATGACTGCGGATCGTAAATCATACCGTATAATTTATGGTTTCCAGTAACTAACGGGCAGGCCTCTCAGATGGAACAAAAGTATGTATTGTTATTTGAATAACAAAATGAATCTGGGCATTAATTGCTACATTTATCCACTCCATGAGACCACTGCGTTCACATATCCTGATCTCCCTGATGTGGCTGATCATTTCCCCCATCACCGCACAGGAGGCGCGGCTTTCGTACAATCTTCAACCCGGACAAAAGTATATGCTGGATATTGATATTCTGCAAAATACAAGCTCCGATGCCATGAACTCCGACGAGATCAATCTCTACAGCCGCACGAAAATCGTGTTTCAGGTGGATTCTTCAGACCGCCAGGAACAGATTCATTTGACAGCGAGTTACGGGGATTTGCTCCTCTCCATGCTTGCACCGGGCATGAATATTGATATTAATTCGGGTACGGGTAAAAATCCAATGCTGTCCGAAATGGTTGCCTTTCTCTCCTCAGGACGTTTCCACTTGGTGATGGAACCCACGGGGGAATTGAAAATGATGGACGGTTTCGCTCCGCTTTTCGAAGCTCTAGATGCCTATCCAGCGAAGGACACCAACGAGCACCAGGTGATCATGAGGACCCTGGAGGAAGTTTACGGAGAGGACGCATTCAGGAGCCTGTTCAGCCTGTTTGTTACGGTATACCCGGTGATACAACCCATGACAAACTGGACCCACGACATCACCTATTATTTCAATACCAAGCCTGTCCTGATGGTGAACCGCTACAGCCTTGCAAAGATTACTGATGAGGTGCTCACCATCCAGGGAATGGGTATGCTCGACGCCACAAAACCACTCCAGGAACAGACCAGCATGGGTGAGGTAAAATCAAGCGCATCTGGGAGCCAGACCTACGATTTCCAGATGCATCGGGAAACGGGCTGGTTGAAAAAATGTGCTTCACGTCAGCGGATCCTGATCGAGACCACCATTATAAAAAGTTCTTATCTTCCATCAGGACTGAAAATCCCCTCTTACACCGAGACCGTGTTTGATGTGAAAGGATCAAGGATCGAATAAAATCATAAACCCATGAAAAAGCTCCAGACAGTGCTGCTCCTGGTTATAATTTCGCTTTCCTCCAACCTGAAGGGACAAGCCTATGAACACTCCCTCGGGGTGCGCGCCGGTTATTCAAGTGGAATCACCTACAAGGGATTTCTCAGGCACCGCATGGCAGCCATTGAGGGAGACTTGCTCTATAACCGACATGGATTAAACCTCACGGCATTATTTGAATATCATTTGGAACCATTCAGAGACCAGCGTTTGATGACTTACCTTGGCGGGGGGGCATTTGGAGGCAACTGGGAAGGGGAGTTCTCCCTGGGGCTGGCCGGTAGCGCCGGGATCGAGTTCATGGTTCGTGACCTACCCCTTAATTTCAGCCTGGACTGGAAGCCGATGATCAATCTATACCGCCTCTTTGAAGTCGATCTGCTGGATTTTGGGCTTTCAATTCGCTACCGCTTCAGTCTGTAGTCTTTACTTTTTCAAGAAAGTACCTTATTTTTATTGGATGTTGCCAACAGGTTCCACTAATTCTTTTGATATGATACCAACCCTGAAGGATGTGAAATCAGCTGTCCAGAGAATCAAACCCTACGTGCATAATACCCCGGTTCTCACCAGTACCACCATAGACCAGATGATGAATGCAACAGTATTCTTTAAATGTGAGAATTTCCAGCGAATGGGTGCATTCAAGATCAGGGGGGCCACCAATGCAATCCTCCAACTTTCTGAAGAGGAGCGTGCCCGGGGGGTCATTACCCATTCTTCAGGTAACTTTGCTGCAGCGTTGGCACTGGCAGCCCGGAGCCTGGTCACCAAGGCATACATCGTGATGCCTTCCAACGCCCCGGTGGTGAAGAGGGAAGCCGTGGTCGGTTATGGTGCCCAGGTGATCGAGTGTGCACCCACCCTGGAGAGCCGAGAGTCTACCATGAAGGTCTATCAGAAAAAGACTGGCGCCACCTTTGTGCATCCATCCAATGATATCAACGTGATTCTTGGAAACTCCACAGCTGTATGGGAAATGGCAAAGGTGGTAGAAAACCTGGATGTGGTAATTGCCCCTGTGGGAGGCGGCGGGTTACTGGCAGGAACTGCCCTTGCCACCAACCACCTTAACTATTATATTGAGACCATCGGTGCAGAACCGTTCGGAGCCGATGATGCATACCTTTCCCTTAAAACGGGTAAAATTCAACCCTGTATGAATCCCAAAACCATTGCCGACGGATTGAAAACCCAGCTGGGGGATATCAATTTTCCCATCATACAGAAATTTGTCAGCAAAATTATCCGGGTGGAGGAATCGGAGATCATCCATGCCATGAAATTTATCTGGGAGCGATTGAAGATCGTCATAGAACCATCAAGTGCTGTGGCAGTTGCAGCCATGTTCAGGAACAGTTCAGAATTCAAAAAAAGAAAAGTCGGTGTGATCCTTTCGGGCGGGAATGTGGACCTGGCAAACCTCCCTTTCTAAAAAAAGCGGCCCCCCGACGCTGATAAGGAGCCTCCCGGAACCATTAACCCTGGAATATGTTCTAAAACATAATTCAGGAAGGATGTTGAATTCGAAATCACATATATTTGTAGAGATAGCATTTGCAAAAGGTAGAGTGCTTTTCTACTTACTGACTAAAACTACTGCTATCCTGGCGGGTGATGTATCATTACCTGCCTTTTTTATGCCTTTCTGAATGATGAAGATCCACACTGAACAAGCCCTTATTGCCGGGATCAGAAATCACAATTCTGCCATCCTGGAACATGTTTACAAGACCTATTTCCCTATGATTGAAGGGCATGTCATTCACAACCAGGGAAACCAGGAACAGGCCAAGGATGTATTCCAGGAGGCCATGATCGTGTTGTATAACCGGATCAAATCGGGTGATCTTGAACTGACCTGCAAATTCGGGACCTACCTCTATGCCATATGTAAAAACATATGGATGCAGGAGCGGAAAAAATACCTGTTGCATGCAGAGAAGTTGAGGCAACATCCGATGGAGGTGCATGACCCGGGACCATCCGAAGATCCATTGCTTCAGCAACACCTGACACGGATTTTCAATGTGCATTTTGATACACTGAGCCCGGACTGCCAGAAAATCCTCACCATGTTCTTTAATGACCGCTCTGTGGAAGAAATTCGCTCCGCAATGAAATACAAGGACCTTCATCATGCTGCAGACAGAAAATACAGGTGCAAAAAAAGCCTTATCAAAAGGATTGTGAACGACCCCCTATTTAAACGACTTAAAAATGAACAACGTTGATCTTATTATTAAATACCTGTCAGGCGAAATGAACCGGGATGAGGCCAGTTCCTTCAAAAAAAGGGTGGCTTCGGATCCTGCGCTGAGAGAAGAATATGAAACGGTCTCCGCTGCATACCGGTTGATCAGTGAACAGCTCCGAAGGCGGGATGAAGAGGCATTCAGGACCAGGCTCCTGGAGGTCATGGAAAAACAGGTCAAAAAGGGCTGGCTGCCATCCACCCGGAACAGGCGCTGGTTGTACTTCCTGCTTCCCATGGCAGGATGCCTGGCCATACTTGTGACGCTTTTTATGAGAAGCTGGGATTCTGACAGGATCCTGTCACGGTTTTTCGAACCCCGTACAGATCCGGTGATTATGGCTTTCAACCAGGCAACCAGGGGGGCATCAGAAGAGGCCATCGTCCTGTATCAGAGGGGGTATTATCTGGAGTCCATGGAGAAAACATCTGTATTTCTTGAGCAGGATCCCCAGAATCAGGTGGCATTCCTCTATTATCTCCTGGCCTCCATGGAGGTAGACCGGCAGCAGGAGATCCTTGAAAAGTTGCTGGCCCTTGATCTTGACCCTTCCATTCAACTTGGCCAGTCACTTGCCTGGTATACCTCTCTTGCCCTGGTGAAATCGGGTCGGACCGAAGAGGCGGTGAATCTCCTCCAGTCAATCACTGAACATTCGGGGCCCTACCAAAAAGATGCAGTAAGGTTGCAAAAGGTGTTGTTAAAATAATTCTTAATTTAGGGGCATAAGTGATCTGGTCTATGCCACCATTCCCTTTCTACAAACAGCTTGATGCAATGGATTGCGGTCCCACCTGTCTGAGAATGGTGGCACGCCATTATGGAAAACACTTCACGCTCCAGACCCTCAGGGAAAAGTCCCATTTAAGCCGGGAGGGCGTTTCAATGCTGGGTATTGCCAAAGCCGCAGAGGAGATCGGGATGCAAACCATGGGGGTATCCCTCTCCTGGGAACGCCTGCGAACCGAAGCACCCCTTCCCGTCATCGTTCACTGGAAACAGAACCACTTCGTTGTGGTCCACCGGATAAGGAGGGACAAGGTGTTTGTGGCTGATCCAGGATTTGGCCATACGGTCTATTCACGAGAGGAGTTTCTCAAAGGCTGGATCAGCATGCGGGAAGACGGTGAAGCCAAAGGAAGTGTTTTGCTGCTCCAGCCCACACCTGACTTTTTGAACCAGGAAGACGAACCTGTAAAAAAAACGGGCTTCAGCTACCTCTTCCGCTACCTCGCCCCTTACAAGAGATACGTTTACCATCTGCTGCTGGGAGTGATCCTTGGCAGCATCATCCAGTTCCTGCTCCCCTTCCTTTTCCAGTCCATGGTCGACTTCGGGATCACGAACCAGGATCTTCCATTCATTTACCTGATCCTGCTGTTCCAGTTTGTGCTGATCCTTTCCCAGATGGGCATTGACTTCATCCGAAGATGGATCCTCCTGCACCTGAGCACCAGGATCAATATTTCACTGATCTCCGATTTCCTGGTGAAACTGATGAAGCTTCCAGTCGGATTTTTTGAAACAAAGCTTACGGGGGATATCCTTCAGCGGATCGGGGATCACAGGAGAATTGAATCCTTTCTGACCACCTCCTCCCTCACCATTCTTTTTTCCATGGTGAACCTGTTGGTTTTTGCGATTATCCTGGCCATATACAGCATCAAGATCCTGATCATTTTCCTGGCTGGTGCCCTGCTCTATTTTCTCTGGATCTTCATATTTATGAAACGAAGGAGGTCACTGGACCATAAGTATTTCTCCAAGATGGCCGAGAATCAGAGTAAACTGATCCAGATCATCCACGGGATCAGGGAGATCAAGCTCAACAATGCCCAGCGCCTCAACCAGTGGGAATGGAAAGATATTCAGGCAGGATTGTTCAGGGTGAATATGAAAAGCATGTCACTGAATCAATACCAGGAAGCCGGAGGGGTCTTTATCAATGAAACCAAAAATATCCTCATCAATGTGACAGCTGCCATCGCAGTTCTGCACGGGAATTTAACCCTGGGTACCCTGCTGGCCATCAGTTATATCCTGGGGCAGTTGAACGGTCCAATCGAGCAGATGATCTCCTTTTTTCACCGGGCACAGGATGCAAAGATCAGTCTTGAGCGCCTTGGAGAGATCCACGATACAGAAGATGAGTACCAGAGGGAAACCGGGGTTACCATGCTTCCTGTCATTGACCGTGTGACCGTAAGCAATCTTGAATTCGCCTACCCGGGAGCCATCGCAAGGAACGTACTGGAAGATATCCACATGACCCTCAGGAAGGATACGGTAACCGCGATCGTTGGGGTGAGTGGCAGCGGCAAAACTACCCTTGTGAAATTGTTGCTGGGTTTTTATACCCCGGCCAAAGGTGAGATCAGGGTGGGTGACATGAATATACAGATGATGTCGCCCGATCTCTGGCGCGGGGAGTGTGGAGTTGTCATGCAGGATGGGTACATATTCTCGGATACAATTGCTAAAAACATTGCATTGGGGGAACAGGAAATTAAACCGGATCAGATGTTATATGCTGCACGGATGGCCTGTATTGATGACTTCATTGACCAGTTGCCCCTTGGATATAACACCCGGATAGGACAGGAGGGGCTGACCCTCAGCGGTGGTGAACAACAGCGCATCCTGATTGCCAGGGCCATCTATAAGAACCCTCATTTTCTCTTCCTTGATGAGGGGACCAGTGCCCTGGATGCCAACAACGAAAAAAGGATCATGGAAAACCTCCAGCTTGTGTTCAAGGGAAAGACGGTGGTCATTGTGGCCCACCGCCTGAGTACCGTCAAGAATGCCGATCAGATCGTCGTACTTGACCACGGCAGGATCGTTGAGGAGGGCAAACACAATGCCCTGATTGCAAAAAAAGGACACTATTTTAACCTGGTGCGTAACCAGCTTGAATTGGGCAACTAGACCTATTCAGATGCGGGGGATCCCGGTTCCAGGATCATTACAAATCCACCTCCCCGTTCCATCTTCAGGGAGACAGGATCTCCGGCGGTCACCTCATAGGACTCCTTTTCCAGGTGGCCAGGATTCAGGTCCGAATCATCCGCATCCCGCCAAAGGGTTAGGGTATAGATCCCTTCTTCAAGAAAATTGAGGTGGAACTCCGCTTCCCTTGATTCCTCTCCCGTCATCCCCCCCACAAACCATTGGTCGCCGCTACGTCTCGCCATGAGTATATCCTCACCCGGGTAGCCACCAATGTACCGGGTCTCACTCCAGGTGGAAGGAACCAGTTTTAAAAAATCAGAGCCGGGCTGGCCCCTGTAATTAAAGGGGGAATCGCAGATAACCATGAAGGCACTTTCATACACCACCGTCATGGCCAGCTGATGGCAACGGGTTCCCATCACATAAGGATTGGGGGAATCGCCACCCGCCACCACAAAATCCTCCTGCCGGATGTGATTGAATCCACCGGGGGTAAAGTCCATTTCACCCAGCAGACCACGGGTATAGGGAAGCACTACAGTGTGGCGGGGTGTGATCAGATCCGACCATTTGGTATACTCGTTCCCCAGCACCCCTTCTCTTGTAATCATGTTGGGAAGGGTCCTTGAAACACCGGTGGGTTTATAGGCCCCGTGAAAATCAATTACCAGGTGATGCCGGGCTGCCTTGCGGGCCACTTCCTGGTACCAGTTCACCATGTCCTGGTCATCACAGTCCATAAAATCCACCTTGATCCCTGCCGCTCCCCAGGATTCATAAAGTGCAAGGGCCTCATCCATCTGCCTGTCCAGATGGTCAGACAGCACCCAGAGAATGATCTTCACGTCACGCGCTTCGGCATAGGAGATGATGCCCTTGATATCCACGGCATCGATGGGGGTCGTTATGTCGGCATCCGGATCCGGTTCTCCGTCCACAAATACATTTCCATACCAGGTCCAGTCCACAATCATATACTCCCAGTCCATCTCATCGGCCAGATCCACAAAATATTTCATGGTGGCAGTATTCATTCCCAGTTCAAACCCAGCATCTGGCCCATAATCGCCTGACCACCATCGATCCCATGCAGATAAGCCAGGTCTGATCCAGCTCACATCTGCATATTCCGCCGGTTCGTTCAGGTTGGCGATCATGTTGGATTCAATCAGGTCCCCGGGGTCATTTCCCACCATGATCACCCGCCAGGGTGATTCAGCCGGAGATTTACCTGCCACTTTTACCGCAGGTTCCCGTTTCAGGGAGGCAAGTGAGGATATCATTTTCCCGGGGATTGAATCATCTGCAATGAAATAGAGGCCGGCCCAATCAGTGAGGTCCGCTTCAGTGATCAGCAACCACCCGGTTTCCTGAACTTCAACCAGCAAGGGACATCCCACCAGCTCGTCTTCCCCTATCTCGCCCAGGGGCCTTTTATCGTAAGTGTGTTCCTGACTGGAGTAATACGATCCGTGGTTGGTGGCCCAGGCCATATGATCCGCCCCCAGGTTAAATTCGGTCCGTTCGCCGGTCAGCTTAAATTCTCCAAAACCTGAGTCTTCCCTGAAGATATACCTGAAAGCGATCCCATCATTAAAGATCCGGACGACCCATTCTATGGTCCTGCCCTCCCCTTTCTTTTCACTTAAACGAATCCGGTATTCATTGTAATGATTCCTTGCCTCTCCGGTCTTTCCCCATAAAGGGTGCCAGGTTTCGTCCACCTGGCGATCCGATACCAGCTTCATTTCCAATCCCCTCCCAAAAGGATCCTGCTCCAGGAATTCAAGGTGGACGCTTGAGGGAAGCACCACCGGTTGAGAATCCTTGAACACACTGTAATTGAATGACTGTTCTCCATCAAGTCCCACCGAAACCCGGATATGACCGTCAGGTGAAACCAGGTTCGGGGAAGGATCGCTGCAACCTATAAGGAAAACCAGCAGAATCATTTGAATAGGGATGCTTCGGATCATGTCGAAAAGGTTTTGGGATTAGCTAGGCAAAATAAGGAAATAAATTCAGATATTTAGATTCCAAAACTGTGTGAGGATCATGGAGAACGATTGGAAAAAACGGCTTGGAGTGGTCTATTCGACAGATCCCGAATTCAAGTTTGAGTCGGAAGGGTCCGAATTGCGTGAAACCCCTCCTCCCCGCCAGCAGAAGCTGTATGTCAGGCTGGATCGAAAGAACCGAAAAGGAAAGACCGTGACCCTGATTGAAGGTTTTGTGGGCAGGGATGAGGATTTGAAATCCCTTGCAAAAGAGCTGAAAAGCAAATGCGGGGTTGGAGGTTCCACAGGGGATGGAGAGATCCTGATCCAGGGTGATTTCAGGGACCGGATCATCAAAATGCTGGAGGAAAAAGAGTATCAAGTAAAACGTTCAGGTGGCTGATCAGGTGAACTTCAGAAAAATATTCTGGCCAATGGTCATGATTGCCCTGCTGGGTACACCGGGCCAACGTGCGATGGGACAGGAAACGGATCTTTTTTCTCTGAGTGACACCTCATATTTCATCCAGGGGAATGATGACTGGAACCTGGTTGAATCGGTACTCAGGAAGAACCATTCCAGTCTCCTTTATTTACTGAAGAGGGGTGCCAATCCAAATGCCAGGGCAGAAGGAGGCATGACCGCCCTCATGTTTGCCGCTGAAAGCAACGATTCAATTTCGCTCAAGCTCCTGGTGCTGAACGGGGCCGATTTAGAATTAAGCCCGGTGGAAGAGACCACCCCCCTGATCGTGGCTGCGTTGAATCAGCAGTTCGAAGCGGCCCGCTTCCTCCTCGAGAAGGGAGCCAACCCGGACCACCTGGACGAATATGGAGGAAGCGCGCTGCTCTATGCTTCAGCCCTGAATGATTTCAGGATCGCTGATCTGCTTCTCTTCTACGGGGCCTCGGATACCATCAGGGACCCCGATGGCAACAATGCGCTGATGACCGCAGTATTCTTCGGGAACCTGGAAACCGCGGATGTGCTCCTGCAGAATCAACTTGTACCCGACGCCACCGATGACCAGAAGAATACTCCTTTGATGATTGCCTCGCAACAGGGAAATAAGGAAATGGTGAAACTCCTGCTGGAGTACGGGGCAGGCCTGGAGAGGACCAATTTGAAAAACTATACCCCCCTGGCGCATGCCATCCAGTTCCGGCAGGACAGCACGGCAAGGCTCCTGTTGGACAGCGGGGCCAACGCGGACCACCGGATCACTCCCAACCGGAACCTTTATGACCTCGCGGCCCAGCAAAACCAGAAAGAGATCCTTTCGATGCTCAAAAAGAGTGGAGCTGGTCCTGTGCCCCGGCCGGATTTTTCGGAATATAACCTGGGATGGGGCAACTCCTTTGGCAATGATGAACACATGATGCAGGCCAGGTTTTCATGGGTGGACAGGAAATTTGGTTTTTTTGCGGAGACAGGATTTGATTTCAGGATCGGCTACCGCAAAGTACAACTGGCCGAAAACAGCTCCCTGATATACCAGTACAGGGAGTACAGGTGGGGATGGGCCCATGGGGCGGGGAAGTATTTCAGGGTAATTCATGATAAGGGAGGGATTGATTATGGCGTATATTGCGGACTCTACGGGCTGCTTTCCTTCCCGAGTTACCGTGGGATCAGGGATAATCCACCTCCCCGTTACAGCCTCGTGCCGGCTGCAGGGGTGTACCTGAAGGGAAGAATGGCAGGGTTAAAGGCCGGGGTGGACAGGTATCACTTTGGAACCCTGGATGAAGGTCCCTGGAAGTTGAACATTACCATCTTTATCAGATTCTCAAACCAGTACAAAGCAAGTGTTTACAAAGAGATCCAATATTAAAGTCCGTTCCGGATGGGTTCCCGCTGCCATAATCACAAGCGTGTTGCTGGCCTGGGCAAACTTTTCCGGTTGTGAGCCGGAGGATTGGATGCCCGAGATAAGCTGTTCCGATTGCTACGGCTTTGAACCAGACAGTGCAAAACTGATCATCAGGCTGACTATTAATGGAACCTACGATTCGGTCCCCCTTGTGTTCTACAGGGGGGAATACGAGGAGGGTATTATTGACTGGGTGGATACAGCCACCACCGAAGAATTCTATCTGTATTCGGAGATCGGGGCCGAATACACCGTAAAGGCCACCTACACTTCGGGTGGCAGGACCATAGAAGCATTTGATTCCGATAAAATGCATCTGTACGATGGGGCCGCAGAATGCGGATCTCCCTGCTACGTTGTAAAGGGCGGTATATTCGATGTAAAGCTGATCGAATAGGGTTGGCACTTGGATTATGCTGCGGAATCATGGATGGTGGAAAAAAAGATTTTTATCTTGGGGGCATAACCATATATTTTCGATATTTTAGGAGGTTAATGGCACCACCCTTGGCTATGCTGAAAACAACTTACATAGCTTTTTTTCTGACCTTTCTGGTTTCCGGGAGCATGCTTGCCCAACCTAATAAGACCGGGGTTCCCATTGTGACCAACTACGATTATTCCATCACGGGAGGAAGTGAGCAAAACTATTGCATTACACAGGACCTGAGGGGAGTGGTTTACGTGGGAAACAATGACAAGGGGGTACTTGAATATGACGGGGTTGAGTGGCGCACCATTCAGGTGCCCAATGATCCCGAGGTCAGATCAATTGTGACCGGGGAGAATGGTGTGGTCTACGTGGGGGCCGAATCTGAATTTGGGTACCTCTCCCCGGACGAGCGTGGAAATTTGCATTACATTTCTCTCTCGGACACCATTAACCAGGACAGGAATCCTTTTTCAGGTGTCTGGAATACCTACTTCGTGAACGGAAAGGTCTATTTCTGCACCTTTGCCAGGATATATGAGTACGATCCTCTCCTGGACAGCCTTGGGTTCATTGATCTCACACCCTATGCATACTATGCATATTTCATTGACACTACCCTCTTCCTCTCTGATTACGGGGAGGGGTTGATGCAATTCAGCTTCGACAGGTTCGTTCCGGTGAAAGGGGGCCACTTTTTCAAGGAAATGGTGATCAGCGGTATACTAAAGTATGATGAGACGAGATTGCTCATCAGCACCTATCTCAATGGCCTTTTCTTATATAACCTTGCTGCGGGCGAGGTCGAGGGTTCCTTTGTAGACCCGGGTCTGGACGAATTCTTCAAGAATGAGCAGATCCTTAATCTTCATTCACTGGACGAGGAATTTGCGGTGGCCACAAGGCTCAAGGGGCTGGTGATCCTGGACAGGAACGGGGAGGCCAAAGAGATCATAACGAAAAAAGAAAGCCTCATTGATGAGACCATTCCCGGTATCTATTCCGATGGCCTTCATCAAAAGTCGGGACCCGTTTGGATTGCAAACTGGAGGGGGGTCAGTAAACTGGAGATTCACAATCCCTTCAGGGTTTTCAGGGAAGAATCGGGTTTTGAAGGATTCATCACAGATATCGCTGAGTTCAATGGGACCCTGTTTATTTCGACCACCAGCGGACTCTTCTTTAAAAGATCCTCTTCAACCTCCACGGGGTTTGAACCAGTGCCAGGCATCAAGGAGGATATTCGCCAACTTCACATATTCAATCCCAGGAGGGGCGTTCAACTCCTGCTCGCCACCTCAGATTCCAAGATCTCTGTGATCGACGAGCGCATGGGTGTTACCGATCTCAAGGACCATGTGATCAATCTCCCCGGGGACCAGGGATCTTCAACAGATTATGCAGGCGAAGAACTGGTCCTGGATCCAAAACAGCCCGATGTGATCTACACGGGTATCAATGAAATAGTGGGGTTACAATATACCAGGAGCGGCTGGAGGGAGATCGGCAGGGTGAAGAATCTGCCACAGGAGGAAAAGCTGCAAATGGAAATCGACAAGTATGGCTACCTGTGGACCTCTACCCCGCGACGGATCATGCGCCTGGATATTTCCCTGAAGAATGCCGCAACCATAAAGTCCCTGCTCATGGAAAACGGATTACCTGCCAGTGAAAAGAACCGGGTTTTCCTGGATCCCATGACCCTGGAGGTCCTCCTGGGCACACTGGATGGGTTCTACCGCTACAACTACTTCAGGGACACTGTATACCGGGATACGCTCTACAACAGGATACTTCCGCCAGGAAAGAACCTGATCCATGCGTTCCATGAGGACCAGGACGGGGATTATTGGATCTCTTTCGAAAATGAGTACACGGGATGGACAGAAATTGCTGCCAGGAGGACCGGGGACTGGGTCGAGGCAATCAGGGGCAAATCCTTCCAGCGCTTGCCCAGGGTATCCACCGATGTATTTTACGGTGACAATGCCCAGGGGGTATGGTTCGGTAAATCCAATGAACTTTACCATTTTGACAAATCCTTTTTCCGGAATGACTCCGTAGCCTTCATCTCCCTTATCAGGAACGTTACCATCAAGAATAATGAGATTCTTTTCAATGGCACCAATTTTAGGGAGAATGGCCGGGGAGGGTATTTGATCCAGAATTACCAGGATGAGACCACCCAACCCCACATCAAATACAGGAACAATGACATCGCTTTCAGCTGGGCCGCTCCCTATTTCGAGGAGGAGGAGGAAACCAGATTCAGTTATATGCTCGAGGGTTTTGATGAAGACTGGTCAGCCTGGAACAGGGCATCCTACAAGGACTTCACCAACCTCAGGTATGGTCCATATACCATGCATGTGAAGGCTATGAACGTATATGGGGTGGAGAGCATTCCCGCTACATATTCATTCACCATCTACAGACCATGGTATGCGACCTACGGCGCGATCCTGGGATATCTCATCCTTTCCGGATTGCTGGTTTTTCTCCTTGTCAAACTCTATACACGCCGTCTCAAGCTGGAGAATATCAGGCTGGAAGGGATCATCGAGGAGCGCACCGCCGAAATCAGGAAACAAAAGGAGGAACTCACCGACAGCATTGAATATGCCAGCAGGATCCAGCGTGCCCTTTTGCCTCCTAGGAAGCTCATGGATGAACAGGGTTTGGAACACTTCATCCTGTTCCGGCCGCGGGATATTGTGAGCGGTGATTTTTACTGGATGGGAATGAAAAATGGGAGGTTGCTGATCGTAGCTGCCGACTGCACAGGTCATGGGGTTCCGGGGGCCTTTATGAGCATGTTGGGAATGACATTCCTGGATGAGATCGTGATCAAGGCAGAAATCACCAGTACGGATGAGATCCTGGAGCAATTGCGGCAACATGTGATCACTTCCCTGAGACAATCAGGAAAAAGCATCGAGGAATCGACCAAGGATGGCATGGACCTCGCCATGGTATCCATTGACCTCAAATCCCGGGAGATCCAGTTTTCGGGTGCCTATAATCCCCTGTATATTGTCAGGAAACTGAAACCATCTGAAATTAAAAGACTGGAGGAGCAAGAGGAACTTGACATACCCAGGGGATCGATCCATGATGATAAAAACCTTTTGATGCAAATAAGGGCCGACCAGATGCCCATCGGTATCTCTGAAAAAAAGAGTCCTTTTACGGCCACCACTTTCAAAGATGAAGGCTTTAGCATGTATATGTTCTCGGATGGATTCCTTGACCAGTTCGGGGGACCCCAGGGAAAGAAATTCATGTCAAAGAATTTCAAGAAGATGATACTGGAGTTGCAATCAGTGCCGATGCATGAGCAGGGCGCTGCCCTGGAAAAGGTACTGCAGGGCTGGATGGGTGAGATCAGCCAGATTGACGATATCCTGGTCATGGGATTAAGAATGAACGAACTTTGAAAAAATCAACACTTTCAAGGGAAACCCTGCTGTTTCAACGCAGGGAGCTGATGGCAAGCCTTAAATACGCCAGTTTTATTCAAAAGGCGGTATTGCCTGACCTGAAGTATATGGAGAACATTCTTCGTGATTTTTTTGTGCTCCATAAACCCAGGGATATTGTGAGCGGTGATTTTTATTACTGTTCCAGGAAAGAAGAGTACATTGTGGCTGCTGCCGGTGACTGCACCGGTCATGGCGTGCCCGGGGCCCTGATGAGCATCATGGGGGTATCCTTCCTGAATGAGATCCTGAGCACCAGGGGACCGGTAAAATCCAGCCGGATCTTAAACCTGTTGCGGGAAAGGGTCATGAAGGCATTGCACCAGCGGGGTCATGAACTGGAAAATAAGGATGCCATGGACATGGCACTGTGCGTTTTCAATCCCAAGACCCTGGAGCTTCAATATTCCGGGGCTAACAATCCACTCTATCACATCCGTAAAAAAGTACTCACCGAAATAAAGCCGGATAAAATGCCAGTAGGCATCAATGCCATTGAGGAGGAGTCATTCACAAACCACAGCATGCAACTTAAAGCCGGTGATATCGTATACATATTTTCCGATGGATTCCCGGATCAGTTTGGAGGTCCGTTGAACAAGAAATTTAAATACGGCCCTTTGAAAGAGCTGCTCATCAAAATATCAGATCGGCCCATGGAGCAACAGCGCGATGAACTTGACAGGGTTATTACCGAATGGAAAGGGGATCAGCTGCAGCTGGATGATATTTTGATTTTCGGGATTAAGTTCGTTTAAAACGATCCACATGCAATTAGTTGCCTTCAGAATTCAGAATTTCAGATCAGTAGTGGACACTGGCTGGCATCAGCTTGCCTACGACAATATCACCAGTCTCATCGGACAGAATGAGTCGGGAAAAACCTCCATCCTGGAGGGACTCAAAACCTTTCATGACGGGAACCTCATCGAAGATATGCTCAGGAGTGACCTCTCCCTGCCGGTGGTTACCTGCCGGTTCTCATTTGATAAGGCAGAGATCGAGAACAGGGTCGATCTAAAAAGAATGGATCCGGAGATCCGCAAGGTACTGGGTAGCCTTGAACACATCTCCCTGTCCAGGGAATGGGAAAATGAGATGGATTCTCACATGGTGATGGGTGATGAGCTTCAGGAGATATTCAATGAGACCCATGACCAGATCAGGAAAAGGGAGTTGAAGGTCATGGAGAAGCTGGAACACATGATCCTCGAGATTTCTGCAGCCACCCAGGCGCTTGAGAAGGCCAGCGATGAAGTGGAATGGACCCGTGAAAAGGTCGAGACCGTGAAGTTGCGAATGAATGAGCTGAAACGCAACATGAGGAAATTTCCTGCCAGAAACAAGAAAGAGGAGCTCAGGAAGGAGCTTGAACAGGAGGAGGAGATGCTGGAGAAACTCAAGGAGACCCTGGAGCAGAAAATCACGAAGCAGGAAGAGAAAAGGGATATCCTTGAAGCCATTGACGAAAAAAGAGAAGCCAGCAAAAGACTGGAAGAGACTGAGCTGAACATTGCGGGGAAGAAGGAGGAAATGGCCAATGTCCAGGAGGAACTGAAAAGGATCCTTCAGATGACCGGGATGTACTCCACGGAAAAGGATCAGCGGGCAGCCGAGATCAAGGAGGAGATCTGCAGGACCGATCTGGAGAGGTTCAGGGAGGAGATCGCCCTTTTTCAGAAGGAACACGAGGCACAATTGCTGGCCCTGGAATTTGTGTTTGATGGCATTACCATAGAAAGTGCCCTGACCGCTGCCAAAAAGGAGATCGAGTCCCGCAATAAATTTTACAGTTCCAGGGAACTGGCAGAGGAAATATTCAAGATCCTACCTGATTTCGAGCTGTTTGAAGATTTTGGGTCACTCCTTCCCAACCGGATC
The DNA here is from genome assembly GCA_024640885.1 of Bacteroidota bacterium. Taxonomy (GTDB): domain Bacteria; phylum Bacteroidota; class Bacteroidia; order Bacteroidales. Next base: position 18,195 of record JAHEEC010000022.1, read on the forward strand.
GACCTGGAGGATATCGTGCGGGCCAACAGGCGGGCCGAAGGTTACAAGGCCGCCATCAATTTTCTGACAATTACCGGGCTGGAGTACTCCTTTTTCCAGCAGCCATCCAGCAGGATCCTGAAACAGAAGATCGAGAACCTGAACGGTGAGCTAACCCTTAATTTCCAGGATTTCTGGAGGCAGAATGTGGGGAAAAACAACAAGATCAAGATTAACTTTGAGCTATCCCATTACGACCATACCCATCCTGAAAAAAGCGGCAAACCATTCATCGAGTTCTGGATCAAGGATGAACAGGAGCGACTCTATCCCAAACAACGCAGCAGGGGTGTCAGATGGTTTTTGTCATTTTTTCTTGAGCTCAAGGCCACGGCCATGGACAAGAGCCAGCGAAATAAAGTGCTGCTGATCGATGAACCGGGAGTGAGCCTCCATGCAAGGGCCCAGGAAGATGTCTTAAAGGTGTTCGACGACATCAAGGGGCAAATTCAGATCATTTACACCACACACTCACCGCACCTGATCGATGTCAACAAGCTTTACAGGATCCTGGCCGTGCAGCGTGCCATTGAGGATGACATGAAGAGCGAGACCCTTGTATTCAGTGCCCGTTCCTTAAAATCTGCCACCGCCGATACCCTCTCCCCCATTTATTCCACCATGGGAGCCCGGCTCAACCAGCAGGAGATCATTAAATCATTCAATAACGTCATTGTAAAGGACCTGGCTACTTTCTATTTCATGAAAGCGGTCGTTGCCCTGACCGGATTTGATAAAGAGTGCTATTTCCTGCCTGCCTCGGGGGCTGAAAGCATACCCATGATGGTTAACATCCTCCTGGGCTGGGGCCTTGACTACATCAATCTCAATTTCGGCAACTCCGAAGAGCGCGCCGTGCATGAGAAACTGATGAAGGAACATTTTGACAACAATGTGGACCTGGCCATGCAAAAGATGATCTTTATGGATGAGTACCAGGATGCGGAGGATATGCTCTCGACCATTGATTTTAAGAAATACGTGGTGAAGGTCCGGGAGGGCATTACGGTTAGAAATTCAGATTACCTGAAGGATAATAATTATTCGAGGGCCATACTGGCCTCCAATTTCCTGCAGGAGGTGATCAACGGCAATGTCAACCTGGATAAACTGGACGACGAGTCCAGGGACAACCTCGCACAGTTCACGAAAAAACTGGCAGGGATGCTCAAGTAATTCAGGTATAAATTGAATCCATGAAAAGTTCCAGGGTTATTCTCTTTTTGATCCTTTGGTTGAATGGGGTGCCGGCGCTAACAGCCCAGGATACAATTCTGTTGTTCCATCCCACAGCATATAACCTTGAACTCTTTCAATTGCTGGCAGATGAGGGCATATTTGACCTGAACGGATACCACGTTCTCGGGGTTTACCACGAGAAGGAGAGCTATGACTATTCCCAGGCAGAGGTATATATTGCACACCACCCTGCCAGCCGTATGAGCCTCCAGGTGATCAAGGGTGCCCTTGATCCAGGAAATTTGTTCCGTGAAAATGGTTGCTCCGGTCAGTTCAAAAATCTGTTCAATGCATCCAGGGGTGCTTTGTTTATGGGGGGGCCCGATATCCCTCCGGCGGTTTATCATGAGCCCGTTCACCTGCTCACATCTGTGACCGACCCGTACAGGCACTATTGCGAGGCATCTTACATTTTTCACCTGCTCGGAGGGTCCCAGGATCCTTCATGGTTGCCTTTCATGGAAACCAGGCAACAATACCTGGTCAGTGGCATTTGCCTGGGAATGCAAACCCTGAACGTGGCCACGGGGGGCACCCTGGTTCAGGACATCCCTACCGAAATTTACGGAACATGGATTGCCGACGAGATACTCTCCTTTCCTGCTGACCAGATGCACAGGAACTACGCTGATATGGTAAATACAGGTTGTGACACACCGACCTCCTATCACTTTCACCATATCATCCTTGAAAAAGGGGCATTTCTTTCAAAGGGCACCGGGTTCAGTCACCGGAAGGAGCCGCTGGTGCTCAGTTCCCATCACCAGGCGCTTGAAAAACTGGGCGCTGACCTGGTGGTCACTGCCACATCAATGGATGGAAAGATCATTGAATCCATAGGCCATAATCGCTATCCCCACGTGTTTGGCGTTCAGTTTCATCCTGAAAAACCGGGGCTGTTTGATCCCACCATCGAACACCCCCAGAGCTGCAACAGCACCATCAATTTCCAGCAGGCCATTAAGCACACCGACTCCTATACGTTCCACCTTGCCTATTGGAACTTCCTGGGGGAGATCTTACAGGAAATAAGGGGAGATTAAAGGATCATTCGATCTCTATAAAGACAATATTTAAATCGAGGATGGAGGCATAATACTCTCCCCTCTCAAGGATGTCATCATCGCCTTCCTCATACACCCACTTGATTTTCAGATCATAACCATCGTTATCGACCTCTTTAAGTTTTTTAAGCAGCCTGAGCATATATTTGGAAGTCCCGCTGTTCAGGTACTCCATTTCAATGTCGACTTCTGTATGGGCGGGCGGCGAAGAGGCATATGCGATGACCCAGTCGAGTATATCTTCATAAAATAAAGATACATCCTCGGGAATGGACCTTCCTTTGAATTTTATTTTCCCGGAAGGGTCCAGCAATACGTATGGTGTTTTCTGAGTGGGTTGAAACTCTAATTTATCCATCCTATTGCGAAAATTCAACCCAATATAGTAATTTTTTGGTGCACGGACCGCGAACCCAGGCTCATTTTATTATGCCAGGAGCGCTTCAGGATCAGAAATACATCCTTGCCAGAGGGGCTATATCCTCTGCTGCAAATTCGCCCTTTAGAAATTTAAAATATCCGGTGATGGCAATCATTGCGGCATTGTCCGTGGAGTAGGTGACAGGGGGTATGAATACCCTCCATCCACGGGTGTCAGCAGCCTCCCGGATCGCTTTTCGCAATGCTGAATTGGCCGATACGCCCCCGGCCAGGGCAACGTCCCTGATCCCGCTCTTTTTTGCCGCCTTAACCAGTTTGTTCATGAGGATCTCGATGATGGTCCGTTGGAGCGAGGCTGCAAGGTCTGCCCTGTTTTTTTCAATGAAAGCCTCATCATTTTTTATCTGGTCCCTCAGGAAGTAAAGAAATGAGGTCTTCAAACCGCTGAAGGAATAATCAAAACCTTCCAGGCGGGGCTTGCTGAACGAAAATTTATACATATTCCCCTCCCCTGCCAGCCTGTCCAGGTGGGGACCACCGGGATAGGGCAATCCAAGGAGCTTTGCACACTTGTCAAATGCCTCCCCGGCAGCGTCATCAATGGTTTTACCCATGATCTCCATCCGGTGGTGGTCATGCACCACCACAAGCTGCGTATGTCCCCCCGAAACTAAAAGACAAAGAAACGGGAATCGGGGTGAGGGAGCCTCGGCTCCCCCGGAATGAATAAAATGCACAAGGATATGCGCCTGCAGGTGATTTACTTCGATCATGGGGATTCCCAGCGCAGCGGAGAACCCTTTTGCAAATGAGGTCCCCACCAGCAGCGATCCCAGCAACCCGGGTCCCCTTGTAAAGGCCACCGCGTCAATTTCAGATTTTGAAATACCTGCTTCTATCAATGCCTGATGCACAACAGGTACAATGTGTTGCTGGTGTGCACGTGAAGCCAGCTCGGGTACCACACCCCCATACTTCCGGTGCACATCCTGGCCCGCAATCACATTGGAGAGCAATACCCTGTCGCGGACCACCGCGGCCGATGTATCATCGCAGGAGGATTCTATTCCCAGAATTACTGTCCCCATGACTACTTTTATTATTTTTGTTACATTCAACCAGGAAAGGACAAAAGTATTAAAAAGATTGCAAAAATAGGACTTGTAGTGGTGCTTGTGCTCGTGGCAATACCAGCACTCTCCTTGCTGTTTTTGCAGAACAGGCAGGTGCAGACCGTGGTAAGTAAATATGTGGCTGAACGCCTGTCGGAAGAGCTGCAGGCTTATATCACCCTCTCCTCAGTCAACTTCTCCTTTTTTAAAAGGATCCAGGTACGGGACCTCTATATAGAGGACCAGCATGGGGATACCCTCATTTACTCCGAACTTACCCGCATCAGGATCAAACAGTTGGGATCGGACCGGAAGGGCATTGAGATCAAGAAAGTCACCCTCGAGAACACCCGCGTGAATTTTGTAGTTGACAGCAGTGGGGTGATCAACCTGGATTTTCTCATTGAAAGGCTTGAAAAACCACATGTTCCTCCTGAAAAAAAATCCAGGTTGCACATTTCCGAGATAGAACTGGTCGACGGCAGGTTTTCCCTCACCTTTATGGTGAGATCACCCGAGAAGCCGGGTGTGAACTTTACCGATCTTCACTTCACGGGCTTGCAGATCATGGTCGCCGACCTGGTTAATTTCCAGGATACTGTCCAAATGGATATCGTTTCGTTGGAAGGTAGCGAAAAATCCGGGTTTGACCTCCGGCAGCTGACCAGCCACCTCTCGACTGGAAAATCACACCTTAACTTCAGTAACCTGCAGATTGTCACACTTGAATCTGATCTTCATATACCGGTACTCAGTTTTACCTTTGAGAACTGGGGCATGTTCCAGACTTTCTCAAAGGATGTGGAGTTGTTGTTCCAATCGGAACAATCGGCATTGGAAATTTCCGACCTCGCCTATTTTATACCCGGAACTGAAGGTCTCGTGGACCGCATCGACATTAACGGCCATGTGCACGGGAAGTTCAGTGATCTGAGGGGAGAGGATCTTTTTGTAACCTTCGATCAAAGAAGCTCGCTGGCGTTTGATTTTCTTATGATCGGAATGCCAGATTACTCGAGCACCTTTCTTGATTTTCACTTCAGGGAGCTAAATACATCCATAAATGCCCTTCACAGGATGGCTGGCATGGTGAAGGATTCCGCCAGCACAGCCCCCTTTCCATGGAGCAACCTGGGCAGGTTGGATTTCACGGGTCAATTCACAGGTTACCCCGATGATTTTGTGGCCACAGGTCTTCTCAAAACTGACATGGGACGGATGATCATGGACCTGTCGTTCAAACCTGACAGCATCCTGGGAGTGGATTTTAACGGACGGCTAAGGACCAGTAATTTCAGGCTCGGGGAATTCCTTGCCCAGGAGGATAAACTGGAACAACTGGACATGGATGTGATGACCAGCGGGAGTCTCTACCAGGGAAATATCCAGGCAAACCTGAAAGGGAACATCGATACGATTGAGATTTTGCAATATGCCTACAGCAATATCAACCTGGATGGGGTATTCACAAACAATAGATTTGAAGGGGGATTCAGCATCGTTGATCCCAATATTAAAATGGATTTCCTGGGTAGAATGGATTTTTCAGGAGAGGTTCCTTCATACAATTTTACGGCTGATGTGGCCCGGGCACGTCCCTATTTTCTTCACCTGGTCCCCCAGGATCCCAATTCATTCGCATCTTTTCTCATTGAAACCGATTTCTCGGGTAAGACCGTGGACGAAATGAACGGGGAGATTAAACTGGTGAACAGTCTGTTTGTAAGGAAAGATGCACAGCTTCAGTTGTACGATCTGAGCATCTCTGCCAGAAACACGGCCGACACCTCTCTTTTCCTGGTTCGTTCAGATATGTTTGATGCAAGGATCGAAGGTCAATATGAGCTCTCGCACCTTCCCGCCTCATTTATGAATCTGGCCGATCGGTTCATGAATGTAAAAAAGGACCAGCAACCTCAACCTGATACCGGGACAAGGTTTTTTTACGAGGTTGAGTTTAAAAGGATGAATCCACTGCTGGACTTTTTCCTGCCTGAACTGCAAATTGGTGATGAAAGCCAGCTGCACGGCACCTATGATCCGTCCGCTGATCTATTCTCCTCAAACGGGTTCTTTCCAATGCTCCAGGTGAGCCAGAACAACTGGACCAATGTGGATCTTTTCTCAGAAATAAGGGATGATGAGTTCCGCCTCGATATTCAATCAGACAGCATGACATTTGGAGAAAATTATTCGCTGGTGGAGCAGCAATTTGTATTCCGGGCCGCCAATGACACGGCCCGCCTGGATGTGGTCTGGGATAACAGGATAAAACCCAGCTACAGTGGAGAGATAAAACTGCTGGGAACATTTCAGCCTGACTCGGTGGAGGTAAGGGGCATCAAGATCGATGTGGAACCAACTGCGATCCTGGTCCAGGATGACCTTTGGGAAATCAATGGTTCAAGTGTCCTCGTGAAGAAAGGGTACATCGCCGTCGACAGCCTTGAGATCAAAAGTGAGGACAAATACCTGGCTGCCCACGGGATCATCTCCGCTGGCGATGACCAGGATTTCAAGCTTGAAGTGAATAATCTGAATCTGGATGGATTGTCTGGATTTACAGAATTCGAAATGGATCTTGAAGGAAGCATTACGGGGAAAATTAATTTCAAGAAACTGGAAGGAAATCCCTACATTTTCTCTGATTTGACGGTGGATACACTCTATTTCAACAACCAGCTGCTCGGGCACACTAATCTGAATGCGGCTTGGACCGATTCCAGCAAGACTATTCATATGAATCTGTTGTCAGAAATCGGAGGTGAAAGATCAGTGGAGGTTGACGGAACCTTTACCCCGGGAAGCAGTCTCCTGGATTTTAACATTCAACTCAAAGAATTCCAGCTTCAGTCACTCAATCCCTATACGTCGGCCGTGGCCAGTGACCTGGAGGGTACAGGGAATGTGAACATGACCCTTGACGGGACCTTTCGCAACCCTGAATTGAACGGCACCATTGAATTAAAAAACGGAGCGGCCACCATACCCTATATAAACACGAGGTACACGGTGAGCGACCGCGTAAGAGTCTTTAACAATAACCTCTACCTGGAAAATGTAATTGCCTCCGATGAATTTGGAAACCTGGCACGGATCAATGGCGCCATCTCCAACACCTATCTCAAAGATTTCTATTTTAACCTGAACATCAATGCCAATAACCTGCTGGCTCTCAACACAACCTCAGCGGACAACGAGGATTTTTACGGAACCGCATTCGGTACGGGTAATGTAACGATCAGCGGAAGGCCGGATGATATTAAACTTGGGATCAACGCCATTGTCCAGCGCAATACGGCCATCTATCTCCCCCTTTACAATGCAAGCGAGGTCCAGATAAGTGATTTCATCACCTTTGTTCAGGAGCTGGATAATGAGGAAGAGAGGAATTCATTGCCACAGAGACAATTCAGCGGGCTGGAAATGGACATGGAAGTGGAGGTCACACCGGATGCGGTGGTCCAGCTGATCTTTGATCCCAAGGTGGGTGACATCATTGAAACAAGCGGTCGCGGAACCCTTCGCATCATGCTGGACCAGGCAGGAAACTTCAGCATTTTCGGAGATATGGAGCTAATCAAAGGGGATTACCTGTTTACACTACAAAATGTGATCAATAAACGGTTCCAGATTGAACCGGGCGGAAGCATCAGTTTTAATGGTTCACCCACCGATGCCACCCTGGATCTGAACGCTGTCTATACGACCAGGACCGCACCCTATAATCTCTATCCGGGAGGCAGCAGTGAAGCACCGGAACAACTTAAAAACAGGATTCCGGTGGACTGCCTTCTGTTCCTGAAGGGCGAACTGCTCTCCCCCACCATTTCAACGGGGATCAAGATGCCCACCGCTGATGCCCGGACGCGTGACCTGCTGGAAGCTAGTACCAGTACCGAAGAAGAACTCATGAGGCAGTTCCTGGCACTCCTGGTGATCAATAACTTCTACAGCATTTCAGGATATGGTGTGCAGGATGTGGGAACCATGAACAGCTCCATCGCCGGGGTAACAGCCAGTGAATTGCTCTCCAACCAGCTCAGCAACTGGCTTTCCCAGATCAGCGATGATTTTGACATTGGTGTAAATTACCGTCCCGGTGACCAGATCAGCAGTGATGAAGTGGAAGTGGCCCTTTCCACACAATTGTTGAACGACCGCATTATTATCAGTGGCAATGTGGATGTGGGCGGCCAGGATATGAATCCATCCCAGAGTTCCAATAATCCATATATCGTTGGAGATTTCGATGTGGAATTCAAAGTCACCGATAATGTAAGTGTCATCGCATTTAACCGGGCAAGGGATGAATTGCTATTTGAAACAGCGCCTTATAAACAGGGAGTCGGTGTATCATACAGGGAAGAATTTGATACCATGCGGCAGCTTTTGCTCCGCTACCGGGAAGGAATTTCCAACCGAAAAAAGAAAAAGATTAATCCGGATTCTCTTGAACCGGAAAATTAAAAGTTTCCTATCTTTGCCGCTTTAATTTCCAAACCAAATCTCAAGAATATGTTTATTATAATGGTTGTTGTGTTTGTTCTGGGATACATTGCCATTGCCCTGGAACACCCCCTGCGTGTTGATAAAGCCATTCCGGCATTGATGATCGGTACGTTGTTGTGGGTTTTGTACATATTTGGCGCGTATGACATTTTCACAGCCGGCCTGAGCGATGCATGGAATGCCCACATCCATGGGGGATCAGGTGAACATGGTGATGGGCAGGGAATTGCAGCCATGCGTCACTTCATCGTGGAATCTGAAATCATCCACCACCTGGGGGAGATCTCTGAAATTCTCTTCTTTCTCCTGGGTGCAATGACCATTGTGGAGATCACCGATCAGCATGACGGATTCAAGGTGATCACCGACCGCATCAAGACCACCAACAAGGTAAAACTGCTGTGGATCCTTAGCTTCCTCACGTTCTTCATGTCCGCCGCCCTGGATAACCTAACCACCACCATTGTGATGGTGGCGCTTCTGCGGAAACTGGTATCCGATAAGTCCACAAGGTGGTTCTTTGCCAGCATGGTGGTACTTGCAGCCAATGCAGGCGGTGCCTGGTCCCCCATCGGCGACGTCACCACCATCATGCTTTGGATCGGAGGTCAGGTTACCACACTCAACATCATTCTGAAAGTATTCCTGCCTAGCGTGGTAACCATGGTCATACCACTGATCCTGCTGAGTTTTACGCAGAAAGGGCACGTGACAAGACCGGTGGTGAAAGATAAAAAGGAGGCCCTGACCAATTCATTTGAGCAAAAACTGATGCTCGTGCTGGGGGTTTCTGGGCTGTTGTTTGTTCCGGTCTTTAAGACCGTCACACATCTCCCTCCCTACATGGGAATGTTGCTTTCACTCTCCATCATTTGGCTGGTCACAGAGCTTATTCACCTGAAGAAACCACATGAGATCAAGAAGCAGCTGAGCGTGATGACAATCGTGAAAAAAGTGGAAATGCCCACCATATTCTTTTTTCTCGGCATTCTCTCTGCAGTGGCTGCTCTCCAGAGTGCAGGTCAGCTTACGGTACTTGCAGGATGGCTGGATGAGCACCTGAAAAGCATGTACCTCATCGATATGGCGATTGGGATCCTCTCCGCTGTGGTCGACAACGTGCCCCTTGTAGCCGGTGCCATGGGTATGTATCCCATCCAGGATGCGGCAAGCATGGCTGCCATTACTGATCCTGCAGCCCTGGAATATGCCCATTACTTCATGCAGGATGGCCTCTTCTGGGAATTCCTGGCATACTGTGCAGGGACCGGTGGAAGCATCCTGATCATTGGCTCGGCAGCAGGTGTGGCAGCCATGGGAATGGAAAAGATCGATTTTATCTGGTACATGAAGAGGATTTCTTTGCTGGCGCTTGTTGGCTATCTTGCCGGTGCCGGCGTTTATTACCTTCAGGCACAAATTCTGCACCAGTAGATGGAGTGTTGATAAAAGAGACGAAACTTTGATAACGGGGTATACTACACCAGAGTATATCCCGTTATTTTTTATATATTCGACGCAAACTTTAGCCCATGAAAAGCTTGATTTTACTTCAGGTTACCAATTTGGATACCAGCAACATACAGGGAACGTCCACCGAATCTTTCATTGACCTGGCCCTGAAGGGCGGCTGGGTAATGATCCCCATTGTATTGCTTAGTCTGATTGCCGTATACATCTTTTTTGAACGTTGGTTTGCCATCAAAAAAGCCGCCAAAGTGGACCAGAATTTCATGAACCGCATCAAGGACTATATCATTGACGGCAAAGTGGATTCGGCCCGGGCCCTCTGCCAGTCATCTGAAAATCCTGTGGCCCGGATGATAGAAAAGGGGATCAGCAGGATCGGGCGTCCCCTGAATGATGTGAATGCCGCCATTGAGAATGTGGGCCGCCTCGAGGTATACAAGCTTGAAAAGGGCCTGCCCAGCCTGGCTACGGTGGCCGGTGGTGCACCGATGATCGGTTTCCTGGGGACGGTGATCGGGATGGTACAGGCCTTTCACCAGATGTCCACAGCAGGTAATAACATCAACGTGGGGCAACTCTCTGCAGGGATATACACAGCCCTGATCACCACGGTGGCCGGCCTTATCGTAGGGATCATCGCCTACTTCGCCTACAACACCCTGGTTGCAAGGGTGGACAAGGTGATCAACAATATGGAAGCAGGAACTTCTGAATTCATTGACCTGCTTAACGAACCTGCAAAATAGGAACCCATGGCCCTTAAACCAAGAAACAGGGTGCTTGATAATTTTGCCATGTCGGGGATGACAGATATCGTTTTTCTCCTGCTGATCTTTTTTATGCTTACCTCCACACTCATTGCACCCAATGCCCTGAAAATGCTGCTTCCCAGCCGGGGTCAGGTGACCGTGCAGTCGGAATCCAATATTCCCACGGTAACCATTCACAGCAGCAGCCGCATTACTGTAGATGGCAGAACTGTAAGCCTCGGGGAACTTGGTACGGTACTTGATGCAAGGTTACAGGGGATTGCCGAACCCACCATCAGGGTGATCACCTCCCCTTCCGTTACGGTGGGAGATGCCGTGAAGATCATGAATGTCGCTGCAGAAAGGGATTATACCGTGGTGCTAAAACAGTTATAATGGCCATTGAGTCAAGACATAAGATCAATAAGAACTTTGCCATGTCAGGAATGACGGATATTGTATTCCTGCTCCTGATCTTCTTTATGATTGCCTCCACATTGATCTCCCCTACAGCCAGAAATGTGTCACTTCCCGAAAGCAACAACCAGACCCAGGCAAACCCTGTCCTTGTGGTCTCCATCGATCAGCAGAAGATCATCTATGTGGATGATCAGGCCTACAGCCTGGCAGAGCTGGAAGGTGTCCTCAGGAAGAAACTGGAAGGGTATGGTGAAGCGCCCACAGTTCGGCTAAATGCCGACAGGGACCTGAATATGGAGGAGGTTTTTGCATTCCTGGACATCGCCAGGCGCAACAGGTATAAGGTGATCCTGGGTACCAAACCGTCCGCATAATTGAATCAATACCATGAAGCTTAACAGAAGAGGCCTCATAGCGACCATAGTCTACCACACCCTGGTGCTTCTGCTCCTTGTGTTTGCAGGGCTTACCTTTCCCGATCCCCCACCCGGGGAGGAGGGGATCCTGGTCAATTTTGGAACGGATGAGACCGGATTTGGTGCCTTTGAACCTCCCGGAGATGACCAGCAGGCCGGAGAACCGGAACCACCGCAGCAGGAAGTGGAGAGGGAGATTGAGCAAGTGGCTGAACCCGTTGAAAAAATTGTTGAGAAAGCGGCACCCCCCGATCCCAAACCTGTGGATCAGACCCAGGATGTGGAACAAACCAGGGTAAAGGAGCAGCCCAAGCCCACCCCCGAAGAGCTCAAACGCCAGAGGGAGCAGGAACTGGAACGCCAGCGCCTGGCTGAACAGGAGAGGGTACGCAAGGAGCAGGAGCGCATTGAAAGGGAAAAGAGGGAGGAACAGGAGCGCATCGAAAGGGAACGCCAGCAGCAGGCAGAAAGGCTCAACAACCTGGGCAGGAACGCATTCGGCCGCCAGGGTGTGGGAGAAACAGAAGGATCGGAAGGCATCACCGATGGGTCCGGTAACCAGGGGGTCTCCAACGGAACTGCAGATGCCGACAGGTATGATACAGGGGGCGGTCTGGGAGATGGCATCTCCTTTGGCGGATTGGGCTCCGGAAGGGAAGCCCGGAACATCCCCAAACCCGATGTGTCAGGTTGTGAAGTGACCAGCCGGATCGAAGTGACCGTGGATATCCAGGTGAACCGGGATGGCAAGGTCGTAGGAGCAAGTGTGAGAAATGCCAGTTTTTCGGATAATTGCATCTGGACCATGGTGGTTGAAGCGGCGAAAAAAAGCCAGTTCTCGCTGGACCAGAATGCCAGCTACAGCCAGTCAGGCTGGATCAAGTACATCATAGTGCCTTAATTGCATCCACGATCAGTTTGGCGGAAGCTACCAGGATGGCCGCCAGCACAAAATACCTAATAAAAACCGCCCCCCCTTTCATTGCTATTTTCGTGCCGATCCATGCCCCGGTCATGTTGCCGGCTGCAAGGACGAGTCCCATCCAAATCTGCACATCCCCGTGAATGAAAAAGATCACAAGGGCCACCGGTGTATATAGCAGGATCACCAATAGCTTCAATGCATTGGCTTTGACCAGTTCAAACCCGCTTCCCAGCACAAGGCTTGTAAGCAGAAAGAACCCCACCCCTGCCTGGATGAATCCTCCGTAGACTCCCACAAGGAAAAATATGATGACCTGCAGCCAGTAAGGGATCGGAGGATGTGTTTCGTGGCTGTTGATCCAACGGCTGGGCTTGAGCAGGATAAGAAAGAAGACAAGGATCATGACCCCCGCGATGGCCAGTTTCATAACCTCATCATTGAGGTTCACTGCAACAAAAGCACCCGCGACAGCTCCGAGGACCGCCGGAATTCCCACTTTGAAACCCGATGGAAAATCCATCACCTTCTCCCGGTGAAAAGAACCTACCCCAACTACATTCTGAAGAAAAATACCGATCCGGTTTGTCCCGTTGGCCATGTTGGGCGGAAGCCCAAGGGCCATAAGGACAGGCAGTGTAATCATGGAACCACCTGCGGCAAGGGTATTGATGATCCCGGCCAGAATTCCTACGGCCACCACAATGATGTAAGTGTACCACTCCATCAGCGCAGTCCTAGGCAAACATGGGGAAATCCGCCATCATTTCATTTACTTCCTTTCGTACCTGATCGATGGTGGGGCGATCATCAATATGCATGATGACCCTGTCAATCAGCTCCACCATGACCGGTATCAGCTCCTCTTTGACGCCCCTTGTGGTGATGGCGGGTGTTCCAACCCTGATCCCACTGGTCTGAAAGGGAGAACGGGTATCGAAAGGGACCATGTTCTTGTTGACGGTAATATCTGCCTCCACCAGGATATGCTCTACCTGTTTTCCGGTGATATCCGCTGTTTTGCCCCTGAGATCAATGAGCATGGAGTGGTTATCGGTTCCATCCGAAACCACCTTGTAGCCGAGCTTCATAAAAGCCTCTGCCATGGCATTTGCATTCTTTTTGACCTGCTTCTGGTACTCCCTGAATTCTGCGGTCAGGGCCTCTCCGAAGGATACAGCTTTTGCAGCAATGATATGTTCCAGGGGACCTCCCTGAATTCCGGGGAATACGGCCGAGTTGATCAGGGAAGACATCATTCTCACCTCTCCCTTCTTCGTGGTTCTTCCCCAGGGATTCTCAAAGTCCTTTCCGATGAGGATGATCCCTCCCCTGGGGCCCCTCAGGGTCTTGTGGGTGGTGGAGGTCACGATATGTGCATGCTTTAGAGGGTTGTCAAGCAAACCGGCTGCAATGAGTCCGGCTGGGTGGGCCATATCCACCATCAGGATGGCATTGACCTTATCGGCAATGGCCCTCATCCGCCTGTAGTCCCACTCCCTCGAATAGGCCGATGCACCACCAACGATCAGTTTTGGTTTTTCCTTAAGGGCCACCTGTTCCATGGCATCATAATCCACACGTCCGGTCTTCTCATCCAGTCCATAAGAGATGGCCCTGTAGAGGATCCCTGAGCTGTTTACAGGGGATCCGTGTGAAAGGTGGCCCCCGTGGGACAGATCCAATCCCAGGAAGGTATCGCCGGGCTCGAGCACGGTGAGAAATACCGCCATGTTGGCCTGTGCCCCGGAATGGGGTTGCACATTGGCGTATTCAGCCCCGTAGAGGCGGCACAACCTGTCAATGGCCAATTGTTCCACTTCGTCAATGTACTCACAGCCACCGTAATACCGGTGACCCGGGTATCCTTCTGCATATTTATTGGTCAGGCAGGAGCCCATGGCCTCCATCACCTGGTTGCTCACAAAATTCTCGGATGCAATCAATTCGATTCCCCGCTTCTGCCGGTCGTGTTCATGATTTATAAAGGTAAATATATCTAGATCCCTCTTCATTGCTGATTGTTTTAATGAAACTATCCAAATTTAATGTTTTGAAACTGTAATAAAGGAAAAGTTGAATCGTCTTTTATAAAAAGTTTACATTTATGACGCTCCGCAATCTCAAACAGACCCTTCGTCTGTTGTTCAAAGAGAAAAGAATCACCTTCATAAACATCACCGGCCTTTCCATCAGTCTTGCCTGCGCGCTCTTTATGCTGCTTTGGGTGGAACATGAGCTGAGTTATGACCGTTTTCACAAGGATTACAGGCAACTCTTCAGGGTGGAGGAGGATCAGTACTATTCGGGCAAGGAACCTTACCATGTGAATGTAACCCCATACATCTCCGGCCCGGTCTGGAAAGATGAGGTCCCGGAGATCATTGAGCAATGCAGGGCGGCCTATTCGGGCGGTCAACTGTTCTCCTACGGGGAGAATAAATTTTTTGAGGATGGCCTCGTGGTGGTGGATTCCACCTTCTTCGAAATGTTCACCTTTGAGTTCAAATATGGCAACAGGGAGAACGTCCTGAGGGAACCCAATTCCATGGTCATTACGGATGAAGTAGCCGAGAAGTATTTCGGCAAGGATAATCCTGTGGGTCTTTCAATGCAGCTGAACCATGAGGAACAGATCACCATTTCAGCGGTGGTGAAGAAACCGCCCCGGAATACGATCCTGGGATTTAAAATATTGCTTCCCTGGAGCTACATCGAATCGAAGCAGTGGTACAACGAAAACTGGGGCAGCAACTCCATCCTGACCTTTGTCAAGCTGCAGGAAGGAAGTGTCGATACAGTTGTAAACCGAAAGATCACGGAGGTTACCAACATTTATAAAGAGGATAACACCATCGATTATTCGGTGGCCCCCCTGGCAGGGATCCACCTCCACTCCTATTTTGGATTTGGGCACTCACCGGGGGCCATCCTTTATGTCTATATATTTTCCGCCATAGCCCTTTTTGTATTGCTGATCGCCTGCATCAATTTTATGAACCTCTCCACAGCCCGCTCCTCCATCCGTGCCAAGGAGATCGGGCTGCGAAAGGTGAACGGTGCCTCCAGGGAACAACTGGTGCGGCAACACCTGTTCGAGTCCTTCATACAGACCTTTATCTCGGTGGTGGTGGCATTTCTGCTGGTGCTGTTGTTGCTGAACAAGTTCAATCAGATTTCGGGTAAAGACATTGCTCCTGCCGGACTCCTCTCGCTTCATTATCTGGGTGGGATTGCAGCAATACTCCTGGTCACCACCCTGGTGGCTGGAAGCTATCCTGCATTCTACCTGTCGGCCTTGAAACCTTTGCAGGCCATCAGGGAACAATCCGATAAGAGAACCGGGAACGGGCTCCTGCGGAAGATCCTGGTGGTCTTCCAGTTTACCCTGGCTGTGCTCCTGATCACGGGAGCCATGGTCACCTCCAGGCAACTTGCCTACATGCAGAATGCAGACCTGGGGTTTGACAAGAACAACCTGGTTCACATTGCTCTCAAAGGGAACCTGAACCAGGATTACGAGATGCTGAGACAGGAATTCATGCGGGATCCAGGCGTGCTTTATACCACGGCATCCATGGATCCTCCATACCGTATCGGAAGCAATTCAAGCGGGATCGACTGGGAAGGAAAGGATCCACAGCAGGATGTGCTGGTTTCTTTTACCGGCGTACATTACGATTTTATCCGGACCATGGGCATTGACCTGCAATCGGGTCGTGATTTCTCCTCCCAATTCCCGGCTGATATGTACCAGGATACGGTGGCAAATTTCATGATCAACAAAACCCTTGCGGACCTCATTGGGAAGGATGAGATTGTGGGCATGGAACTCACATTCATGGGGATCAGGGGACAGATCATCGGGGTGATGGAGGACTACCACTTCAAACACCTGGGGGATGAAATCGAGCCCATGGCCCTGGCCCCTATGCCTCCCGAAAACCTTTCACACATGATTGTAAGGATCGCTCCGGATAATCCTCAGCAAACACTCAGGTTCATGGAGGAAAAATGGAATGAACTGCTTCCCCAGTTTCCGCTGGAATACACCTTCGTGGCTTCAGTAATTGAGGATATGTATGGAAATGAAGAGAGAATGGCCAACCTGTTGAAGATTTTCACCCTTGTGGCTATCATCATTGCCTCCCTGGGATTGTTCGCGCTGGCTTCCTTCACAGCGGAGCGGCGCATCAAAGAGATCGGGATCCGGAAAACCATGGGAGCCATGGATCGGCAGATCGCCCTGATGATGATCCGGGATTTCTCACTCTACATCATCCTCTCCCTGCTTATTGCTTTGCCCGTTGTCTGGTTCATTGCGCGACAATGGCTCAATGAGTTCTCGTTCCGCATGACCCTCAAGGCCGACATCTTTATTTACACTGCATTGATGACAGCCATGGTGGCTGTCCTGACGGTATTGTACCATGCGGTTCGCACCTCCAGGACCAATCCAGTGGCAGCTTTGAGGTATGAATAAACATCACCCTATCACGAGGTTATGAATCAAAAAAAAGGCCGCCGCCAATGCTGCTCCCGAAATTGGCCCGAGGATGGGCACCCAGGCGTACCTCCAGTCGCTGCTTCCCTTGTGATCCATGGGTAACAGGGTATGCATGATCCTTGGACCCAGGTCACGCGCCGGATTAATGGCATACCCGGTGGTTCCCCCGAGGGAGAGGCCGATGGCCGTAACCAGCAATGCCACCGGGAGTGCTCCCAGGGTACCCAGCCCAATATTGGCCTCCACATCACCTCCCAGTGAAAGTGAAGGCTCTGCAATATAGAGGATGACAAAAATCAGGACAAATGTGCCGATCAATTCACTGATAAAATTATTGGTGGTTTTTCGGATGGCTGGTCCCGTGGAGAAACATCCCAGCTGGGCGCCCGGATCCTCTGTACGGTTGAAATGATGGCGGTAAAAGAGCCAGACAGTAAAAGCACCGGCAGCAGCACCCGCCATCTGGGCCAGAATGTAGGGAACCACCTGGCTCCATGAAAAGAGCCCGGCCAAAGCCAGCCCCAGGGTCACTGCAGGATTGATATGGGCTCCGGAAACCGGTCCGGCCACAGCTACCGCCACGAAGACCCCCAGTCCCCACCCCAGCGATATCACGATCCATCCGCCATTGTGTCCCTTGGTGTCTTTCAGCACCACGTTGGCAACCACGCCGTTCCCAAGCAATATGAGGAGAAAGGTCCCAATAAATTCTGCAAAAATCTCATTCATCTTTGAATTGGTTTTTAGAGTTAGTGTTCCCAGTTTTTAGCCCTTGAAACGGCCCTGTGCCAGTTATCTTTTAGCTTCTTCAGTTTCGAATCTGTAATATCCCTGGTAAACCTCCTGTTTACCTTCCACTGGGCCCCGATCTCTTCAGTACCCTTCCAGAAATCCACTGCCAGTCCCGCCAGGTAGGCCGCTCCAAGTGCTGTGGTTTCGATGGTCTCCGGACGGATCACGGGGATCCCCAAAAGGTCTGCCTGGAATTGCATCAGCAGGTTGTTCACCACGGCCCCTCCGTCCACCTTCAACTCATTGATATGGATCCCTGCATCCTCCTCCATGGCATGAATTACATCAAACACCTGGAAGGCAATGCTCTCCAGGGCTGCCCGGGCGATATGTCCCCCGGTGACACCCCGGGTCAAACCGGCGATCATCCCCCGGGCGTATGGATCCCAGTGGGGAGCCCCCAGGCCGGTGAAAGCCGGCACAAAATATACCCCTCCGTTATCCTCCACCGATTCTGCCAGCACCTCCACTTCCGCCGATTGTTTGATCAAACCCAGTCCGTCCCGCAGCCACTGGATCACAGCTCCACCAATGAATATACTGCCTTCCAGGGCATATGTGGTTTTTCCTTTGACCTGCCAGGCAATGGTGGTGAGCAGGTTATTTCCGGAAAGCACCGGTTGATCACCCGTATTGCAAAGGATAAAACAACCGGTCCCATAAGTACATTTGACAGATCCGGGATCCATGCACATCTGCCCGAAGGTGGCCGCCTGCTGATCACCGGCGATCCCTGCAATGGGCACTGGTACGGACAGGATCCCCTCTGAAGTCATACCATATACCTCTGAAGAGGATTTCACCTGGGGTAGTGCGTTTCCGGGGATATGAAAAAGGTCAAGCAACTCAGGGTCCCAGGCGAGTGTATTTATATTGAAGAGCATGGTACGGCTGGCATTGGTCACATCGGTCACATGGACCTTTCCTTTGGTCAGGTTCCAGATCAACCACGAATCGATGGTCCCCACTGCCAGATCCCCGCGCCGTGCCCTCTTTTCAACCTCCGGTACATGCTCCAGCATCCATTGCCATTTGCTGGCAGAAAAATAGGCATCAATGACCAGTCCTGTCTTTTCCCTGATCATCAGCTCATGACCTGCAGCCTTTAATTCATCGCAAATTCCGGCGGTTCTGCGGTCCTGCCACACGATGGCATTGCACAGCGGTTCGCCGGTCTGCCTGTCCCAGGCCACTGCTGTCTCCCTCTGATTGGTGATCCCAATGGCCGCCAGGTCGCGGGCCCCGATGGATGCATTTTCCAGGGCTTCATCAATGACCTGCAACTGTGAGGACCAGATCTCCACGGGATCATGCTCCACCCAACCGGGTCCTGGGAAGATCTGCCTGAATTCTTTCTGGGCCATTCCCGCAATGGATCCGGAATGGGTGAAGACAATGGCCCTGGAACTGGTGGTGCCCTGGTCGATGGAGAGAATGAACTTTTTTTGTGCCATGGAACGAACGGTTAGTGTTTATTGGTAATTTTTTTCTGGTAAAGGTTCATGAGAGGATGCATTGACGGGCCAGTGATGTAAAATCCTTCACCTGTTTTAATTCCCAGTTTTTATTATATCCAAGCTCTTCAGCCATGATCTCGGCTACCCTGGGGGCTATCAGGATGGTTTCCCTCGCATCCAGCTGGATGGCCCTGGTACGCCGGGCCAGGCAGTCTTCCACCGTGCGGGCCATCTCCTCCCTTACCCCCCATACGATCTGGGCTTTTTGTATATGAAGTTTTTCGCTTATCACCTCACCCATTCCCGGATCCTTTTCAATCATCCTTCCAATTAATTCTAAATCAGAACCATACCAATAATTGGGTCCGGTTGTGTCCGCAGGATCCGTGTGCCCATGGATTTTCAGGTTCCGGGTCACTGATTTTCGTTTTACTAGCCCTGACCGGTCAACTGCCAGGTCGATGACATCTTCGCCCATTTTCCGATAGGTGGTCCACTTGCCTCCTGTAAGTGTGATCAGCCCGCCATCCGAGACCAGAAGCTTATGTCCCCTGGAGATCTCCTTGGTTTTCTTGCCCTCCCCGGCAGGCGCTGCGAGGGGCCTCAGGCCTGTAAAAACGCTCAGTACATCCTTTCGTTCGGGTGCAAACTTCATATATCTTCGTGCAGTCTCCAGGATATAGTCCACTTCCACATCTTCGGCAAGGGGTTCCAGTTCGGGAACCTGTTTCTCCACATCGGTGGTACCCACCACAACACGGTTATGCCAGGGAACTGCAAACAACACCCTCCCATCACGGGTTTTCGGAATCATCAGGGCTTCTGTTCCCCTTAGAAAGAGGGGATCCAACACCAGGTGGATGCCCTGGCTGGGGATTACCACATTCCTTGCATCGGGGTTTTCCATCTTCAATACCTCATCCACAAACACTCCGGTGGCATTGATCACCGTTTTGGAGTGAATCTCATAGACCCGGCCCTTCTCCATCTCCTTGGCTTCGACTCCCGTGATCCTGCCGTTTTCCAAGACGAGGTTTGTCACTTTCATATAGTTCAATGCAGTACCCCCCTTCTCATGGAGGGTCTGGCACAGATTAATGGCCAGCCTGGCATCATCGAACTGGCAGTCGAAATACCTTACACCTCCCCTGAGATTGTCGGTCTTGATTTCAGGCAATGAGGCTGTGGTTTTCTTTAATGAAAGTGGCACAGACCGGCCGATGCCCAACCTTCCTGCCATCAGGTCATAGATGGTAAGGCCGATGGTATAGAAGGGGATGCACCACCATTGATAACACGGAATGACGAAGGACTGTTCCTTCACCAGATGCGGAGCATTGGATTTCAAACGCCCCCTTTCGCGCAGTGCTTCAAGCACCAGGGAGATATTTCCCTGGGCCAGGTACCTGACTCCGCCGTGCACAAGCTTTGTACTTCTGCTGGAGGTGCCCTTCGCAAAATCATGCTGCTCCAGGAGCAAAGTCTTATACCCCCTGGTGGCCGCATCCAGGGCAGCACCCAATCCGGATGCACCTCCCCCGATCACAACCACATCCCATAAAATATTACCCTCCTCCAGTATTCCAATGGCTGCTGATCGATCCATCTTTATCTTTTTAAGGGCAATTAGAAACCGCTCACGGGTATGATTTTGAAGGAATAGCTGTACGACGGCCCGGAAAGCCTGTATTCCGGATGGGTTTTTGCACCCCAGCTGTCATCACCACCCACTCCCATCTGTCTATAGTCCACATTTACAGAAGTCAGATCCCTGGGAACCACATCGATTGTGTGCCGGTTCACGGAGCTGACCCCTTCGGTCTGTCTTCCGTCCGTTCTTTCCAGCGATTCAAAATCCTCCATGATCTGGTGATGGGCTGAAAAACTCAGAAGCGGCACTCCCTGGAACAGCAATCCCATACCTTCTGAATTGGTAATTGCGGCCCACCTCACATCCTCCTTATTTCCATTCTCCTGGGGCCGGATATAGGGCCAGTACTGATCTGCCACACTTCCTGAATAAAGATCCACAAACGCACTTGTTTTCCTGTCCCAGTAAGATTCATGGGGGCCCCTCCCCAGCCAGGTGATGGACCCGAATTCACGGGGCATGACCAGGTTCATGCCGAACCTTGGGATTTCAGGCAGGTTCTCAATGCTCATTTCGAACTCATTGGTGAGGGTTACTTCGCCCAGTCCATTGATCAAATAGCGGGAAGTATAATCTGCCACAGGAATGCCCTCTTCATCATTCAGTTTAAATTTCACCTCGATCCCCACAGCCCCGGATTTGTCCTTCTTCACCTTCACCTTCTGGACCACACGCGCAGCGCCTGCTTTGCGCCAGACCTTTGCTTTCCTGTAATTCCCGTTTCCAAAATCATTGTCGATGGGAGCCCTCCAGAGGTCAGGCACAGGACCGGAGAGAAGCAACTCGTTGCCCTCGTACCGGAACCGGGTGATGGATCCCTTAATCGGATCAAAATGAATCAGGAAAGATTCGCCGGAAATTGCGATCAGCTCCTTGCTTTTCTCGACCACCACCGGAGGTTGATTATCCTTACCTTCTGGCCACAAAGGTGCAATAAAGGGAAGCTTGAACTGCTCCCTGGCCAACAAAGTGCCTTCTTTTACCAGGCCATCCGGCTTTTTCAGGGATGCATAAATATTCAGAAAATATTCCTGATTTTGTTGTGGATCAATATGGTAATTTAACCCGTAATCGGCTTCCTCACCCGGGGAGAGTTCCACATTTTCAATGATGCCTGACTGAAGTGTCTTCCCGTCGGAACGGATCTCCCAACGAAACTCGAATTGATCCAGGTTTGTGAAGGCATATTTGTTCTTTATTGAGATTGCCCCGCTTGCGAGCTCCCGTGCACCGAAACCGATGTTCTGATAGACCTTCTTCACCTCCAGGAGGGTGGGTTTGATCCCCCTGTCAGGGTTTACAATCCCGTTGATGCAGAAGTTTCCGTCGGAAGGTACATCTGCGGGCCCAAAGTCACCCCCATAGGACCAGTATTCCCGGCCGTCACCGGTGTGGGTGAGGATTCCCTGGTCCACCCAATCCCAGATAAATCCTCCTTGCAGGGCATCATACTTTTCAATCAGGTTCCAGTAATCCTGGAAGTTGCCAACGCTGTTGCCCATGGCATGGGCATACTCGCACTGGATCAGTGGCCTGCCAGGGTTCCCGTTGTCGCTTTGTGCATAATTTTCCATCTGCTCCATGCGCATATACATGGGGCATATTATGTCTGTGTTCTCTTCGAAGTGTGCCTGTTCATATTGAACAGGCCGGGTGGAATCGATTCCTTTCAAATAGGCATAGGTCGCCTGAAAGTTGACGCCATTGCCCGATTCGTTGCCCAGTGACCAGATGATGATGGAGGGTTGGTTCTTGTCACGATGGAACATATTCTGGGTCCTGTAAAGATGCGCTTCCATCCACGTGGAATCCTTGGCCAGCGATTCATTCCCATAACCCATTCCGTGGGATTCAATGTTTGCTTCATCGACCAGGTAGAGGCCATATTTATTGCATAATTCATACCATCGTTCGGGTTGGGGATAATGAGAGGTCCTTACCGCATTCAGGTTATGGCTTTTCATGAGCTGGATATCTTTCAACATGGTCTCCTCATCCATCACATGGCCGTTCACATGGTGGTGTTCATGCAGGTTTACCCCTTTCAGATAGACATATTTCCCGTTGACCAGGAGCACCCCATCCTTTATCTCCACCTTGCGGAATCCCACATCCTGGGCAAGGGCTTCAACAACAGCACCCTGTGCATCCCTGAGCACCAGCACCATATGGTAAAGATCCGGGATCTCGGCGGACCATTTCTTCACGCCTGTAAATTCCTTTTCCAGCGCGGCCGTTCCGCCTCCATCCCCCAGCACCAGCGGAATGGATTCATCCATCTCCACGGCGCCATCCCCGTCATAAAGTATGGCCTGAAGGGACATGGATGGATTGCTGTACCTGTCCAGGTTGACCACCTCCACCTTAAGGTTTAATATGCCGTTTGAATAGGTTTTATCCAGGTCGGCATTGATCCTGAAATCCCTGATGTGCTGTGGATTTCTAGCCATCAGGAAGACATCCCTGGTGATCCCTCCCAGCCGCCAGAAATCCTGGTCCTCCAGGTAGCTGGCATCACTCCACTTGTAGACTTCAACCGCCAGGTTATTCAATCCGGGCCTCAGGTAAGAGGTGATGTCAAACTCAGCCGGAGTTTTGCTGTCCTCGCTGTATCCCACCTTCTTTCCGTTCACCCATACGTACATGGCCGAACTGACCCCTCCGAAATGCAGGTAAACCTCCTTTCCTTCCCACTCCGGGGGTAAAGAAAATTGCCTTTTGTATGAACCTGTGGGGTTGTAATCCTTTTGCATGTAGGGAGGATTCTTTTCGTGGGGATACTTGGAATTGGTATAGATGGGATAATCATACCCTTTCATCTCCCAGTTGGAAGGCACCCGGATCAGGTCCCATCCGCCCGTGTCAAAATCATCTTTAAAAAAATCCACAGGCCTCACATAAGGATTCTGCGAAAGGCGGAATCTCCACTCCCCGTTCAGCGATTGGATCAGGCTTGATTCCCAGAGATCTGATTTCCCGACATTCTCAAGATCCTGAAAGGGTATAAACCAGGCCCTGGGGGCCTCCCTGTTGATCTGAAAGACCGCCTGGTTCTGCCACTCCTCCACCTCCACAGGCGCCATATCCGGATACATAGAACCTGCATTTGTGACCACGGGGGCACACGCAATTTTCATTGTCATAATCGAATTGATTATAAATAAGGGAAGGAGTAGTTTATTCATTTTGGCAGATGATTTATCAAATAAAGATAGAAAATGAATGCTAAAAAAAAACAGGAAAAATAAGGCCGTTCACCCAGCGGTTATAGACTGGATGAACGGCCTTATAAATTATTCATAAATCCGGGATCAGTAGCCCGGATTCTGTATCAGAAGCGGATTTTTGTTTATTTCATCTCTCATGATGGGAAAGAAATAGGCCTTATCCAACCAGGCGCGGGCATCGCCGCCCAGCTCCTTTTCAGCAAAGATGGGATCACCCCAGGTGGATCCATCCGGCTGCCGGTAATTGGTGGCCGTCTGGTCGGTTTCGTACCTCACATCCACCGCATGGGTCTGATGATATGCATCGGGCCCGATCACCCAGCGTCTCACATCCCAGAATCTCTGGTCCTCATAGGCCATCTCAATTCTGCGCTCATGCCGGTAGGCGTCTCGCAATGCATCCCCGGTTGCGGAAATATCTGGTTGCCCGGCACGATTGCGGATCATATTGATGTAGGTGAGCGCTTCCGCATCCTCTCCCAGCTCAATGCAGGCCTCAGCATAATTGAGGAGCGTCTCGGCATACCGGAAATGGCGGAACGGCACATCCTGCTTTACATATTGCGGATCTATGGAAGGATCCACAAACTTCTTCACATAATAACCGGATTTTCCTCCGTTCCAGTCCTCAATGGGGCCGCTGCGGGTATCCACACCCGGCACAATTACCACTCCGCTTGTGTTATACACATGACCCACCTGGATCTTGTTCCACGGATCAATCTCCTGCACATCAGAGGGGCGCATCCTCCAGCCGGAACCCTCATAGAGAATTGTGGCATAGAACCTGGCTTCCCGGTCGGTATAGGGTGAGGCCTTATGGGCAGGATTGTTCCAGTCGAAACTGGACCCGTCTATCATCTCATAGTCATCCACCAATTCACCCAGGGGAACGTTGTTACCCCAGTTGTGGTAGCCGTTAGGACCACAGTAGAGGGCCGGGTTATAACCGTCCCAGTCTTCATCGGTCTTGGGCGTGAAATATTGCAGAAGGATGTCCTCATCCTCATACCCGTAGGAGATGAAATAATCGATAAAGGTCTGGGCGATGTCATCACCCGGGGCAGGATCTGGTGCAACCAGGTCATAAACCCCAAGATCCATCACAGCCCTGGCTGCATTTTTGGCTGCGTCCCACCTGGAGTTCTGGCTGCCACTAGTATACCCGAGCAGTTCCGGATTGCTGAACCCGGGAGCATAGGAGGACATATTGTGATGCAGGTCACTGGCTGCATAGAGCAGCGTCCTGGCCTTCAGGTGCAGGGCCGCACCTTCGGTGGCCCGGCCTGCATTATCCCCTTCCTGGGCCTCTGGCAGCAATGCTGCAGCTGCGTTGAGGTCCTCCACTATAAAGTTGATTGTCTCCTCGTAGGTATTCCTGGCTACCTCGAACTCATCACTCAATCCATAAGGTTCAGTAATAATGGGAACTCCACCATAGAGCGCTGCCAGGTAGTGATAGGTATAGGCACGGAGGAAATGGACCTCCCCGGTCATCAAATCGATTTTATCCTGATCCATGCCAAAGTCCACACCTGCCGTTTTCTGAAAAAAGATATTGCAGGCCCTCACATTGCTGTAAAGCGGTGCCCAGCGGTAATGAAGGGTATGAGGTGTGGCCCAGTCAACTTCCCACCCCATGAGTCCGTCGGATGTGATCAGGCTTTTGTTGAAGTTGGTCACATCCCAGTCGGGGGTAAAGTGGGACTCATCCACATAGTCTGAAAGCCTCTCGATGGAAAAGGGGAAACCCAGGGCGTTCCTGTATATGTTATTTACGAAGGTTTCGATCAGCGCAGGATCATTCCAGACCGCTGCATCTGAATAGTCTGATAGGGGATCAAGCTGCAGATAATCTTTCTGGCAGGAATTGGTCAGACCAACTATCAGAATAAGTATGAAAATTTTAAGTATCTGTTTCATAGCCTGAATGTTTAAAAGGTTAGAGTCAGTCCAAGGTTAATAATCCGCTGCAAGGGATAGGCGGTTCCCGAGGTAAGCTCCGGATCGATCAGTTTCTCCTTCGAGATGGTGAACAGATTCAATCCGTTTGCATAGACGCGGAAGGCGGCTATGCCGATGGCATTCACGGCCTTGCTTGGAAGGTTGTATCCGATCTCGATGTTCTTGAGCCTGACATAGTCGGTATTGTGGAGCCAGAATGTGTTGCCCTGGCTTCTCCAGTACTCATTGTCTCGGTTCCATGACCTTGGATATTCCGAACTCGGATTGGAAGGGGTCCACCTGTTGACGGCGTAATCGTTATAGTAGTTGCCTATCTCTCCTGATTCCGGATTGATATAAGCCACAGCCCCCGAAGTTCCCTGGAAAAGGATGGAAATATCCAGATCGCCTACGTAAAGACTGGCAGACAATCCTCCTGTAAAGAAGGGCAGACCGCTTTTGTCCTGCCTGACCCGGTCCAGTCCGTCAATGAGGCCATCATCATTCACATCTTTGAAGATTACGTCGCCTGGCTGTGCACCAGCCCAGTGCGGATAGGCATCCACATCAGCCTGCGTTTCAAATACACCGATGGATTCATAATAAAGCTCGGCCCCCATGGGTTGACCGGTGGATTGCTGGTACTCAGGAATACCCGGTGTTTCATCCCAGAAGAGGATCTCGTTATGGGCGTAGCTGCCATTCAGGGCAAGGTCATAACGGACCCGTCCTGATGTGGATCCCCTGAATCCCAGGACAAACTCAAATCCCTGGTTCGCCACCTCACCTATATTTTCAGGAGGCAGGGAGAGACCAGCACTGGATGGTACAGAAGCATTGCGTCTCCAGAGGATGTTGGTCCTCAGGTTGTGGAAGTAATCTGCCTCCAGGGTCATCCTGTTATCGAGAAATGCTGTATTGAAACCAATGTTAAACTGGTTGGCCACCTCCCAGGTCACCTCGGGATTAGGAATCGCCTGCTCATAAAGCAGCTTGTTATCAACGCTCTGTCCGAACACATAACTTCTGTTGTTGACAAATCCATACAGGGTCAGGAACTTGTACTCCTGCAATGAACCATCATAATAGATCCTGTCGTTTCCAGTCTGGCCCCAGGATCCCCGGATCTTGAAATCGTCAAAGAAGCTGATGTTATCACTCCAGAAACTTTCATCCACGATGCGCCATCCCAGGGAGATCCCGGGGAAGAATCCCCAGGCATCATCGAACATATAAGAGCCGTCGTAACGCATCACAAACTCCGCCAGGTATTTACCGGTGTAGTTGTAATTGATACGGCCAAAATAGCTTTGGCGGGCCATCTGTGTGGCAGAACCATCATTGGACATATACTGGTCGGTCGCACCTGCAAACAATTGTTCAATTTCTGCTGATACATAATTCTTCCTGAATGCATTCATCCAGTTATCTAAGCCTTTCTGACCCTCTGTACCAACCATAAATTTCAGTGAACTGCCGCCGACCTGTTTATCGTAGGTTACATAGGCATTATAGGTCGCCCAATAACCATCTCTAGCATTTTGTGTCATCTGTGGCGCATCAAGTCCCCGTTTTCCAGGAGTGGTTTGAGGATCTGAAGTAGATCCATTCCAGGTATAGAGGTACCAGGGTGTTTCAAACATCTTACAGTAATTGATCTGTTTATCATAGGCAAAATTACCCCGCACCGACAGGCCTTCCACCCAGGGGACCTTTATATTCAGCCCGAGATTGGTCTGCAGGAAATAGTGATTGTGATCGTCATAACCCGTTGCATCAGTTGTGGTTACTGCCGGATTATGGCCGTATTCAATATCGGGACCCGGATCGCCATTGGGCCAGAAAGCTGGCATATTGGGTTTTCCCCGCATCAGCATCCTGAAACTGTCCCCCGCGCTTACCGTAGGGAAGTGCCTGTTCTCAGAACGGGCAGACACATCAAAGGAGATGTCAATGTTCTTTGTGATTTTTCCATCGATGTTGCTTCTGAAGTCCTGCTGGGAATAGTAGGTCGCGCTGTTATAGTACACAGCATCCTGGAATTTATTTCCAAAAGAGAGAAAATATTTCAGATTGTCACTTCCTCCCCTTACGGAAACATTCTCATAGTGCTGAAGCGACCAGGGTTTGAAAACCGCATCAAACCAGTCTGTATTGGGATGCCCCCACGGATCAGATCCGTCAGCGTAAGCCTGAATATCAGCTGCACTATAGACCTGGTTCAATCCTGAGGCTGGATCGTTATAGTAAGCGATCTCATTGATCATGGTGGAATAGGTGGCAGCATCAGCCATATCAGGAATTACGGTGGGTTGCTGTGCACCTAAATTCATATCAATGGTGATGGTGGGTTTTCCAATCTTACCACGCTTGGTGGTGATCAGGATTACACCATTGGCAGCCTGCGTTCCGTAAATGGCAGCTGAAGCATCTTTCAGTACAGTGAAACTTTCTATAACAGCCGGGTCCAGCCTTTCAAGATCCCGGTTGGGAATCCCATCAATAACAATCAAAGGATTGTTGTCCCCCAGGGTATTTGCTCCCCTGATCCTCAGGGTGGCCCCGTCATATCCTGGTTCACCACTCCTGTTATAGGCAAACAATCCGGGAACACGTCCCACCAGGGTATTGCTGAAGTTGGTGGATGGAGATTGCTTTAACTCATCACCCCGCACAGAAGCCACAGCACCGGTGAGAGTGGCCTTGGAGGCGGTTCCATACCCGATCACCACAATCTCGTCAAGTGCAGTGGTCCCACTGCTCAGGATCACATCGATAATTGTCTGTGCTCCCACGGTAATTTCCTGGGTCACCATTCCAACAAATGAAAACATCAGCACCGCACCGGAAGATACGGTTATGCTGTATGTTCCATCTACTGAAGTGATGGTACCATTGGATGTGCCCTTTTCAATGATGTTCACACCCGGCATGGGAGTGTCATCTTCAGCACTTGTTACTGTCCCGGTCACGGTAACCTGTGCATTCAGAACAATGAAACTGGTCAGAAATAAAAATAGGAGCAACAAGGTACTCCTGATCCCTCTTCCCGACAGGAGAAGATTTTTTTTCATAGTACAGGTTTTTAGTTTAGTTGATGTTTAGTTACTGTCCCTCAGGACCGCAATCTTCACTAATTTATAAAAAAAAGAAATATCAATAACTAAAATGAACCCGATTCTCATAGGAATATTTGGCAGGGGAACGTTCAGTTTTTTTATTAGTTTTATACAGGAGGTCACCAAACCATTTCTACAACCCCAAATTATGAAAAAACTGCCCCATAAATTGTATGCACTCTCTGTGGCTGCGCTCTTGGTCATCAACCTGTTTTTTTCAGTTTCCCTTAAGGGCCAGGAAAACCACACCAAGATTGAATTTCCAGACATTCCCGGGTTCAGGACCCTGAAGTGTGACTTCCACATGCATTCGGTCTTTTCCGACGGGTCGGTCTGGCCCGATATCCGCGTCCAGGAAGCCCTTCGACATGGTCTTGATGCCATTGCCATCACCGATCACCTGGAATATCAACCCAAGCAGGAGGATGTTTCCAGCAAGGATATGAACAGGAGCTATCAGCTGGCCCGGCAGGCTGCGCAGGGTGAGGATTTATTGATCATCAACGCCGCCGAGATCACCCGGAGCATGCCGCCGGGCCATGCCAATGCCCTGTTTCTGGAGGACGCCAACAAACTCAAGCAGGAAAATGTGATGGAGGCCTTCATGGAGGCAAGACGGCAGGGTGCCTTCGTGTTCTGGAACCACCCGGACTGGACCTCCCAGAAACCTGACGGAGTTGCCGAGGTGAGCGATATGCATCTTGAACTCTTTTCCCAGGGACTGATCCAGGGCATTGAGATCGTCAACGGAGGCACCTATTCGGAAGAGGCCCTGCAAATTGCCGGGGAATATAACCTCAGCTTCATTTGTAATTCGGATGTGCATGGCCTGATCGACTGGGAATACGATTTGGCCCGGGGGAAGCACCGCCCGGTCACACTGGTATTCGCAAAGGAGAAAAGCGAAGAGGCACTCAAGGAAGGGTTGATGGAGGGCAGAACCGCACTGTGGTTTGAAAATACCCTGGTGGGTAAGGAAGAATTCCTGAACCCGCTGATCACAAGTTCGCTCACGGTGGAGCGCCAGGGACGCTCCATTGTGCAGTCCATTTTGCTAAAAAACCAGTCTGATGTGAACTATATCCTTGAGAACCAGTCTGATTATAATTTTCACAACCTGGCAGCCGTTTTCACACTGGAGGCACACGAAACCAAATTGATCCAGGTAAAAACCATCACGCCCCTTCCCTCATTCTCCCTTCAGTTTAAGGTACTGAATGCATTTACCGCACCCCGCAGCCACCCTGAAATCACCATCCTTGTCAAATAACGGGGGAATTGCATCCGGGCAAAATATGATCATTTAAGGACTCACTTTTTTCATGGTCCCTGATTCGGTTGTTTCCATATAGTTGCTATATTGGAGGTTGCCAACACGAACCAGCTAACACTAATAGGAATGGAACACATCAAAAAATCGCTGCTGTTTAACGCGAGTTGCACCGCCCTGGTGGTAACCGCGCTTACTTTTGCCACAAGGGCCGGTATGATTGATCCCTGGCGGGCTGAATTCGGATTGACGGCCGAACAGGTGGGATGGATAGTCGGCACCGCATTCTGGGGATTTACCCTGGCCATGATCCTGGGCGGCCCGCTTGTGGATGTCATCGGAATGAAAAGGATTATTTATGCGGCCTTCACCCTCCATGTGACCGGGATCCTGCTCACCATCTTCGCAGGAGGATTCTGGAGCCTCTTTTTCTCCACGCTGCTCGTCGGGATCGCCAACGGTAGTGTGGAAGCAGCCACCAATCCACTTATCACAGCCATGTACCCGGATGAAAAGACCAAGAAACTGAACCAGTTTCATGTCTGGTTCCCGGGGGGGATCGTCAT
The DNA here is from genome assembly GCA_024640885.1 of Bacteroidota bacterium. Classification (GTDB taxonomy): domain Bacteria; phylum Bacteroidota; class Bacteroidia; order Bacteroidales. Next base: position 49,052 of record JAHEEC010000022.1, read on the forward strand.
CGGCGGACTCATGGTATTTGCACTGGGAGCTCTTGGATACGGCTGGCGGGTACAAATGGCTGCAATGCTCATTCCCACAATGCTTTATGGCCTGTTATTCCTTCGCGTCAAGTTTCCGGAGACCGAAAGGGTCACAGCCGGTTTTTCTTACAAAGATATGCTCAAGGCCTGTGTTTCACCCCTCTTTCTATTTATGGCGGCTTGCATGCTCTTAACTGCCGCCACCGAGCTGGGCTCCAACCAGTGGATGACTGCACTCCTTGAGAACGTGATGGAAGCCGAAGGTATTCACTCCATCCTGCTCCTGGTCTGGATATCAGGCATCATGGCCCTGGGAAGGTCGGTGGCAGGCCCCATTGTTCACAGACTCTCCCCCAGCGGCGTGTTGCTGGGATCCGCTGTATTCGCCGGAGTGGGACTGTTCCTGCTGAGTATTTCCAGTGGCTACTGGAGCTTTGGAGCTGCGGCTGTGTTCGCAGTCGGGATTACCTATTTCTGGCCCACCATGCTTGGATTTGTAAATGAGAACATTCCCAAAAGCGGGGCCCTGGGACTGGCCATCATGGGAGGTATCGGATTTCTGGGAGGGGCCATTGCCCAACCCCTTCTGGGCAAGGTATACGATATCAAGTTCGACGCTCTGGGTGAAAGCCTGGCTGCAGGTTCGGCCACCCTCAGAACGGTGATCCTCCTTACGGTGGTGCTTACAATTTCTTTTATTTTCCTTTACATCAGGCAGAGAAAAGTCAAGAGTTAGAATTAAAAGGTCCGCCATGTTCGGTTACGGGCCGAACCAAGGATTTGAGATTTATCATCACCTGGCTCATCAAATAAGTTCAACCATGAAAAGGATCTGTTTTTTACTTTTTGGCATCATTTTGATTACCGGATGCACTCTCCGGCCTGTTGAAAATCCCCGGAAGGTAATTTTATTGGAAAAGGATTGGAAATTTATAAACTCCGAGGTGGAAGGCGGAGCGCATCCGGAAACCTCTTCGGAGCAATGGGAGTCCGTCACAGTTCCTCACGATTGGGCCATCTCAGGGGAGTTTGATCCATCAAACGATGCACTGGAGTTCAGGAGGAGGAATGGCAGCAACGGCGACCCGATGGTGCTGACGGGTCTCACAGGCGGATTGCCCCACGTGGGGGTAGGGTGGTACCGCAGGGAGATCCTGGTCCCCGCATCCGATGAAGGTAAAAGTGTTCATCTGGAATTTGACGGAGCCATGAGCAATGCCCGGGTCTACCTGAATGGTGACTATCTGGGTGAGTGGCCATACGGGTATGCTTCTTTCGGATTTGACCTGACTCCTCATTTAAAGTTCGGAGTGCCCAATCTGCTTGCCGTTCGGCTGGAAAATAAACCCAATGCTTCACGCTGGTATCCCGGGGCGGGCATCTACCGCAATGTGAGGCTGGTGATCACAGGCGAGGTTCATGTAAAACAATGGGGCAGTTACCTGACCACACCCGATATTTCAAAGGGTACCGGGACGGTCCACCTTGCAACTGCAGTTGAAAATGCTTCGGGAGAAACTTCCACGATTAGGCTGGAAACCCAGATTCTTTCCCCGGAAGGGAAAGTGGTTGCTGAAACAGGCAC
>JAHEEC010000081.1 GCA_024640885.1 Bacteroidota bacterium
GCATCCGCACCGAAATAGGGGTAATAATATTTCAGGATGCTGCCCTCCTGCTCAACCCTGTCCCTCGGAAAGAGCCTTTTCTGTGTCCTCATGGAGAAACTATCCACCACGAAGCGATCGGATTTGCCAAAATTTTCATCCGAATCCAGGTAGAGGGCGTAAAAATTCTTTTTATTGTCATACACTGCGATCCGGGTGATCAGGTCGCGGTACTTGGTGTAAAAAAGGCGGAGGCTCTGGGTGGCTTCCTGAAATTTTCCGGGATTCCCGAAAATTTCAGAATAGGTATACATGTTCAGCTCCTGGTTAATATCGCTGGAAAACTGGAGCAATGTATTCTCCATATATTCGCCGCAGAGCTGGGATTGTGAAATGAGGGTTTCATTGAGAAAATTGACATACCTCTTGTTAATACTGAATATGGTGATACCATTCAAAGCGAGTATCAAAAAAAGGATGAGTGCCGATATGAAATTGCTCCTGATCATCAATCAGATTGTGGGTCCTAAACTTATAAACTATTTTCCAAATGGATGGAGAAACCTGGCTATATTTTCCAACACGACAAGATATCGGTTAGCGGTATTTACCGGGTTCGATCTCCATCATCATTAAATAGTTCACATACCTTGATGCACTGATCGCCCCCTTATCGACCATGGTTTTTACCGCACACTCGGGTTCGTTGATGTGAAGACAATTGTGATACCGGCATCCTTCACTGGCCCTGAAAATCTCGGGGAAAAAATGAAATAGTTCTGAGCGGTCAATATCAATGGTTCCAAAACCTCTCAGGCCCGGTGTATCAATAATCTGGATTCCGGAGGGTAGTTCAAACATTTCCGAAAATGTGGTGGTATGCTTTCCGGTCCGATGAAATTCTGAAATATCTCCGATCTTCAACCGGATGGTTGGATCCAGGACCTGGATCAGGGTTGATTTACCCACCCCTGAATTTCCCGCGATCACGTTCACTTTATCTTTCATCTCGTTGCGCACAGATTCAATCCCTTCCCTGGTCTGAAGCGATAACTTCATGCACCTGTAGCCGATTTTTGTATATACCGACCATAACTCCTCCATCTCTGCCTCTTCCTGTTCACCATACAGATCCGTTTTATTGAACAGGATAATGACCGGGATCCTGTAAGCCTCGGCCGATATAAGGAACCGGTCGATAAATGCGGTCAGCGTCCTGGGAAGCACCATGCTGATCATCAGCCATGCCGTATCCACGTTACAGGCTACCAGCTGGTATTCTTTAGATAACTTGGATGATTTCCGGATAATGTAATTGGTGCGCTCCTCGATGGAGGTGATGATCCCGGAGAGGTGATCCTCAGACCAGACGAACCTTACATGATCCCCAACTGCAACAGGGTTGGTGGCCCTGATGCCGCGGATCCTGAATTTCCCCCTGATGCTGCACTGGATGATCCGGCCGTCCTTTAACCTGACCGTATACCAGCTGCCCGTGGATTTTGTAACAGTTCCCCTTTCCACTACTGAAAATTAAGTCCAAATGTAAGCAAATTCGAACATCTGCCGGATATTCAGACCGATCGCATGGTACAGAGACCTGATTCAGGGGAGCTTTGTAACTATTTATGTTTTTCCGCAGGAAGGGTGTTTAAACTCTAATCAGAACCAGCCAAATTTAAAACTGAGGAAGCCTCCCGGTGCTGACAGATCGGAACTTCTGTATCCATGCATATTTTCATCCACCATGGTATAGAGGTTGTAAGAGGCTCCAGCCCCAATCCTGAAGTACCGTGTCAGGTTGACCTCCACCTCAAGGGTTGGAGCAATTACAAAAATTTTGTCCCGTATGAAGGGATAGTATCCGTCATACTGCATGATCCCGAATTCACCCCAACCAATTAGTGATGAGATTGCCAGATGGATGGGTTTTTCTCCAAACAACGAATAACCGATCCAGAAACCGCCATGGCCAATGCTCAACCTGTCATTTGTGTTCTGGTTTACATAATCCGGTATGGAATTGGTAAGTCCCAGCCCATAACCTCCGATAAAGAAATCATCCAGCATGACAGCCCCTCCACCTCCCATCATATGGGCAAATTCTCCCGCAACCCCGGTGAACTGCATAAACGGGCCCCCCATCCCTGAAATACGTAAATCCTGGTTGTCGAATATGGTCTGGTATTCCTTTTCCTGCGAAAATGAAGCAAGACAGATCGCAAGGATGATCCCTGTAAAAATTGCTTTTTTCATGATTAATTGTCATTGGTTTCAAACCTAAAGACAACTTCAGGAAGGGTGGGTTGCATGCATCTCCAATTATTCGGATTGGGCCAGGGGAGTGGTGACTGAAAACCTTTTGCCCTTGAACCTGAATCCCGACAGATCACCCTCCTCATCCCTGGCCGCCAGCAGGGCCATATCAGCCCCTGTGATCCTGTTGATCCCCCTGATGCCTGCATTGGCTATGGTCCAGAAGGAGATTTCATTCTGCTGGGTATAATCTTCGACTATTTCCTGCAGGTCCATTTCTGCAATCTGGTTAAGAGAAAGGCTTGAGAGGTGAATGGATGAGGAGCCAATATCCAGGGGCATGATCTGATCGTAGGATCCCGGTTCCACTGATGCGGCACTGCCGGAATTATAACCGGCAATTCTCAGTGTCCTGGGTTGCACCGTTTCTCTTCGGATGCTATTGATGCTATCTGCCCCGGATCCCGACGGTTCCGGCTCCCCTGGATTCTTTTTAATGGAGAAGAGACCGGGTTTGTCATGATGCTCTACCTTGTGTTCAACAGGAGCTATATCCTTTGCCACTGGAACCACCACCTTTTCCACGGGAACCACATCCTCCACTTTATTCAAGGGAGGATCTTCGGTATCTGCCATCCGGAGAGGATCTTCTCCCCGTGGGGAGGTAGTTTCCACTTCCTGGGCCAATTGTGGCTCCGGATTCACGGGCCCGCTTTTCATCAGGATCAATAAAAGGGTAATGACTGCCGCAGCGGACAACGCGGTCAACCAGATCACCCGGCTGGTTATTCCTTTTCTCCGCATTAACTTCCTTTTCCCCATAAAGACAACGGGGCGTGCAATCAGCCTGGTTCGTTGCCATTCTGCCCACTCCTGACTCTTCATCGGATCTTGTGCCACCATGGCCGCATGGTCCCTCACCTGCGATTCCGTGAGATCACCCTCCATCCTGGCAATGGAGAACAGGTCAAAATTGGCGTTATCAAGCTTAGCGTTCACATCCGGAAATTCCTTCCTCAGCTGAGCTTTTCCCGGAAAAGTGACCTGGTTCTTTTCAAGGATCCATGATCCGGCCCCTTCCGGGGGCATTGCACAGTCGGGATTCAATACCAGAAATTCACGGAGCTGCTGCGCTGCTTCCGCAGGCAACCTTCCCTCCAAATGGTCAAGTAAAAAGGCTTCGTAATTATCCCTGTTTATATCCATCTTATATCACCTGTTCCATGCTGCCTATATAGTCCTTTAAATAGACCCTGGCCCTGTAAATGTATACTTTCACCTGCGATTCGGTCAACCCGGTTATATCTGATATCTCCCTGTAGGAATACCCTTCGTAGTCCCTGAGCATCACCACCGCTTTCTGGTCATCGGGCAGGTTTGCCACTGCCATTTCCAGTACCTCTCCCAGGTCCGAATAATTTTCAGAATGCGAAGGCTCGCTTCGCTCCACCGGGGCCATCTCCGCATACCGCTTTTCTTTCCTGATGTAATCGATCATGGTATGGTATGCAGTGGTAAAGAGATACGTTTTCACCTTCAGGTATGATACTCCCTCCAGTTTCACCCAGAGTTTTTCAAATGTATCCTGAATGATATCCCTTGACAGATGCCCATCCTTCAGGTTTTTCAATACAAACCTGTAAAGATTGTCTGCATAGGATTCTACTGCCCTGTTATACTCCTCTACGGTCATTTAATCCATTTGGATTGCGATTATAGGACGATGTCCCGGATTGAAAGTTACACCGAAAAGAGAAAAAAAGGAGAAATTACTTGACTTTTCCAGGTCAAAAGCGTTATTTTTGATTAAACGTTCAGTCATTCTATAATGTCTCCGCGTACTCAAAAACAGTTTGAAGTGATCCGGGAAAGCCGCCGCACCCAGATCTTGAATGGGGCCCTGGATCTATTTGCCACGGAAGGATACGGGCATTGTTCAATTGCTGCGCTTGCCAATCATCTTGGAATTTCCAAGGGCTTGATGTACAATTATTTTGAGAGCAAAGAACAGCTTCTCCTTGCAATCATTGAACGGGGCCTGTCGGAGATCATGGATCTGTTTGATCCCGATCATGACGGTGTGCTTAAATCATCCGAATTGGTAAACTTTATCAGGAAGGTCTTTTCGACCATGCGCTCTGACCAGAACTACTGGATCATGTTCATTGGTGTCATCATCCAGCCAGGTGTCAGGGAGCTTCTAAGAGACAAGCCGATCGTGCATCAAATGGAACGGTTCACTTCAATGCTCAGGGATTATTTTGAAAGGAAAGGCTTTGAGGACCCTTACCTGGAAGTGCTTACCCTGTCCGCAATGATCGAGGGACTGGGGATGCTGCTGATCTACACCGACCCTTCCATCCGGATCCCCGATGAAATGATTCAGAAGTTTGAAAACCGAATTGTTGAAATGTATAAATAGGTCCCCCATGAAAACATTGATCCAGATCCTCTGCATCCTCTCTTTGTCCAGCTTCCATACACTGCTGCCGGGTCAGCTCTCCCCGAAAGAGATCATCAGGAAAGCCGATGAAAGGTTCAACGGGGAGGAATCCAGCAAAAGCCTGATGTCGATGACCATTGTCAGGCCCTCCTGGGAACGGACCATGGAATTCAAAACCTGGAGCAGTGGCAGGGACCTGTCACTGACATTGATCACAGCGCCCGCGCGGGATAAGGGCCAGTCGTTCCTGAAAAGGAACAATGAGATGTGGAACTGGAATCCCACCATCAGCCGGTTGATCAAGCTTCCCCCATCCATGATGTCGCAGGGTTGGATGGGATCCGACTATACCAATGACGACATTTTGCGTGAATCTTCGGTGGTGAATGACTATGACCACGAACTGGTGGGAGAAGAGCTTGTGGATGGGAGGAACTGCTACAAGATTCACATGTCGGCCAGGGAGGAGGCAGCGGTAATCTGGGGACACCAGGTCCGTTGGATTGACAAGAATGACTTTCTTTTTATGAAAGCTGAACTCTATGACGAGGACGGATACCTGGTGCGCACCGAACTGGGAATGAATATTAAGAACATGGATGGCCGCCTGATCCCCACAAGGTTGGAGCTGATCCCCGCCGAAGAGGAGGGTCACAAGACCGTTGTGGAGATAAGGGAGATCGAGTTCAACATACCCATCAGCGACAATTTCTTTTCCCAGCAGAATATGAAAAGTGTACGGTAATAAAATAATCATGAATACCCTGACCATTTCCTGGCGAAACCTCTGGAGGAACAGGAGGCGCACTTTGATCACAGCCGCCTCTGTCTTTTTCGCAGTGATCTTTGCCCTCTTCTTCCGATCCCTGCAACTGGGCTCCTACGACATGATGTTCAGGAATGCCATTGAATCCTATACGGGGTATGTCCAGGTCCAGCAAAAGGATTTCTGGGATGAAAAGATCGTGGACAATACATTTCATTTCGATCCTGAGCTGGATGAGGTGATCAGCAGGGACGAAAATGTGATCGCAACGGTCCCCCGGTTCGAATCCTTTGCACTTGCCTCCAGCGGAACACTGACAAAGGGAGTCATTGTCATGGGGATCGATCCGGAACGGGAAAAACACCTTTCCGGGGTATCCGAAAAACTGGTAAAATACAGGCTGACCCCCCGGGTGATCGAAACCTTGCGAAATGATCCGGAGATTCCTGAAAAAGTCCTGGAGCTCACTGAATACCATGAAAACACCTCCTATACGGGCTCATCAAGACTTCAGCTTGACCTGGGCATATCCGATAAGGAGGCCCCCCGACTGATGCCCCTGATAGAGCAGCACTCCCGGTTTCAAAACGGTCATATCAGTTTGGGTGAACCCGGAGTCTGGGTGGGAGATCAATTGTCTGAATACCTGAAGCTGGGGATCGGTGATACGCTGGTGCTTATTGGCCAGGGTTACCATGCAACCACCGCTGCAGGAAAATATGAGATAAAGGGGATCGTTAAAATTCCCCTTCCGGATATTGACAATAAGATCGTATATCTTCCCCTGGATGTATGCCAGGGGCTCTATAATGCACCTTCAAACCTCACCTCCCTGGCGTTGCATGTCAGGGACAACAGGGACAAAGCCATCTCCAGCACACTGGGAAGGATCCGGAATGAGCTGCCTTCTGATCTCCGGGTCATGGAATGGAAGGAGATGAACGAAGTGATGTTGTCCCAGATTGAGGCCGATAATAAAAGTGGCATGATAATGATCGGGATCCTCTACCTGGTCATCGCATTCGGGGTATTCGGAACCGTGCTGATGATGACCGCCGAACGAAGGCGGGAATTCGGAGTCCTGGTTGCCATCGGGATGCAGAAAAGAAAACTTGCAACGGTGGTCACCCTGGAGATGTTTTACGTGGGATTCATAGGGATCCTGGCAGGTTCAGCAGTGTCCATTCCTGCAATTCTTTATGGAGTGAACCATCCCCTGGTATTCAAAGGCGAATTTGCCAAGATGTTCGAGGAGTATGGAATGGAACCCGTCATGGCCTTTCAGGGGATCGACTACTATTTCCTCTGGCAAATTTTCATTGTATCCCTCATGGTATTGCTGGCCATCCTCTATCCCGTGAGAAAAATATCAGGATTGAAAGTCGTAAACGCTCTTCGAGCATAAAACAGCACATGATGATCTGGAAAACAGCCTGGAAAAATGTCTGGCGAAATAAAATCCGCAGCCTGGTGGTGATCATCTCCGTTACCATTGGGATACTGGGCGGGGTTTTCGCTGTGGCCGTCATGAATGGCGCCATCGCTCAGAGAGTCGATGCTGCACTGAACCAGGAAATTGGACACATCCATATCAACAATCCGACATTTCGCGACAACTACGATACGCACCTGACATTGCCTGGCCTCGACAAGCTCCTTCGTGTGGTGGAGGAGACCCCCGGGGTGGAGGCCGTTGCCGGGCGCATCATCATCAACGGGATGGCCAATACGGCCACCAAAAGTGCAGGAATCCAGATCAACGGCATTGATCCCGGAGCTGAAAAACGCGTCTTCACACTGTTCGAAACTACCATCCCGGGGACTGGGGACTATTTTGAGTCATCCACCAGGCAGCACCTGGCCTACATCGGGGAGGACCTGGCCAAAGAACTGAATATCATCCGTTACAGGATCGACGAACAGACCCTTTCCGATCTAAGGGACGCAGATGTTCCGGAAACCATCCTAGAAAAATTATCCCCCTTTCTGAATACCCGCTTTAAAAGTGAAAAATCCTTTGTCAAGGAGTGTAACGGGGTGTTAACCCTGAAAGAACAAAAGGAATTCGGAAGGCTGATCAGGGAAAAAGCATGGTCCTACCGGGAACGCTCCAGAATGACCCTAACTTTCCTGGACAGGTCAGGAATGCAGACAGGGGCAGTGTTCAGGATTGCAGGGATCTATGATATCAAAAACAACGTGTACGAAATGAGCCAGGTATTTGTCAGGAACACCGAGCTGATAGAACTCACCGGGCTAACCGGAAATGACCTTCACCAGCTCATCATCAGGGTGAATGATCTTGAAAGAACCGACGAGATCACGGCCACCCTGACCGGCCAGTTACCGGGACTGGAAGTAATGAGCTGGAAGGAGATCCAGCCTGACCTTGCCATGATGACCGGACTGGTGCAACAGTTCTATGCCGTTTTCATGATCATTATCCTTGCTGCCCTGGCATTCGGGATCGTCAATACCATGCTCATGGTGGTCCTTGAAAGGACCAAAGAGCTCGGTATGCTCACTGCCATTGGCATGAATAAGAAACGGGTATTCAATATGATCATGCTTGAGTCAGTATTCCTCTCCCTGGTAGGCGGGGTGGCTGGCATGGGAATCAGCCGCATCCTGATCCTTCTTACGGCAAAAAACGGGATCAACCTTCAAACCTATGAAGAGGGCTTTGAGGCCTTAGGCATTTCATCACGCATCTACCCGGCCATCACCCCCGGATTTTTTATCACGGTGACCATACTGATCATCATCACGGGCATACTCTCATCCATCTATCCTGCCCTGAAAGCGCTGAAACTGGATCCTGCCGATGCCCTTCGAACCGAATAATAAAAGACCACCTGAAAATATTTACCATCATGAAAGTACTTGAGCTCAATAACGTCCACAAAATATACAACAGTTCCGAAGTAAAGGTGCATGCGGTCAACGGGGTTACACTCGCTTTTGAAAAGGGAGAATTTGCAGCCATAGTGGGCCCGTCAGGTTCCGGTAAAACCACATTGCTGAATATGATAGGCGGACTGGATAAACCCACAGAAGGCATGATCATGGTGGACCATACCAACCTGGCAGAGCTTAAATCCTCAAGCCTGATCGACTTCAGGATGCGCAATATCGGCTTTGTGTTCCAATCCTACAACCTGATCCCCGTCCTTACAGCCAAAGAGAATGTGGAGTTTATTATGAACCTGCAGAAATGGAAAAAAGAGGATCGGGATAAACGTACTTTTGAACTTTTAAAGGCGGTGGGCCTCGAGGATCGGGTGAACAGCAGGCCCTCCAAGCTTTCGGGCGGTCAGCAGCAGCGTGTGGCTGTGGCCCGTGCACTGGCCTCCAAACCCAAATTTGTGCTTGCAGATGAACCAACCGCCAACCTGGATTCCTCCTCCACAGAGACCCTGCTGGATATCATGGAACAATTGAACAAGGAGGAGGGAATCACATTCATCTTTTCCACCCACGACGCCAGGGTTATGAAAAAAGCCAGGCGGGTGATCACCATCGAAGACGGAAAAGTAATATCAGACAAGCACAAAAAGTAACCGGATTATCATGGATAGTCCAGCGCGCCTTTTCCCCTATTTACTCCTGTGTATTACAGGCATGCTGAATGCCCAGGAAAAGATAACCCTGAACGGATATCTTTCCAATATGGGCACGGTGTACCATTTACCGGACCAGTGGATGTGGGAGAACAGCCTGCACAACCGCCTGAACCTTCAGGTGTATCCTTCAGATTGGTTTTCCGCTACCCTGCAGGTTAGGAACCGGTTCATTGCAGGGAACACCATCAGAAAATTTCCGGGATATGCCCGGGGGCTTGATGGTGATATGGGATGGCTCGACCTTTCGTTTGTTTCGGACGGGAACCTGGGCGACAGTGCAGGCTATGTGCTCACATCGGCCGTGGACCGGTTATGGGTCCGGTTCACCCTGGGAAAACTGGAGGTGACAGCGGGTCGGCAGCGGATCAACTGGGGACAAACCTTCGTGTGGAATCCAAATGATATTTTTAACAGCTATTCCTATTTTGAAGTGGATTACCCGGAGCGGCCCGGTAGCGATGCCCTGCGCATTCAATACTATCCGGGCAGCGCCTCTGCCATTGAACTGGCGGCAAAGATTGACAGTGCCAACCGGATTACTGCGGCAGGTTACTTTAGGTTCAATGCCCTGGGTTTTGACTTCCAGTTGCTGGGCGGGATCTACCAGCAGGAGGATCTTTTCCTTGGGACCGGGTGGAGCGGCACCCTTGGGCCCACCGCATTCCGGGGTGAGGCCAGTTATTTCAGGGACCTGGATAATTTCCAGGATACCACAGGACATTTGATGGTTTCAGCAGGGTTTGATTACACCTTTTCCAATTCGCTCTGGATGCAGATAGAGGGTCTCTATTCCGGCTTTGCCAGGGGCCTGGATATAAATAGCTTCCTTCAGTTTTACGCGGGAACCCTGGATGTGAAAAATCTGGGGTTTACGGAGTGGTCCTTTTTCTACAGCCTCTCATACCCCTTTACACCATTGCTCAATGGTGGATTCGCCATCATTTACTACCCTGCATGGAAGGGAATCTACCTTGGACCATCCCTGGACCTCTCCCTGAAAGGCAATTTCGACCTGTCTCTTATCCTGCAGCACTTTACAGCAGCATTTGATAACCCTCCGGGAAACCCATCACGGGAAAAAAATACCTTTGGATTTCTGAGGTTCAAATGGAGTTTTTAGGAATTAATACACCCCTTTTTGCTGTTTACCAAATTGTTAACAACTATCTCCCCCCTGCGTTGAATTTTGCAATTAATTAGTTGGTGTCAATGTGTATGTAAAAAAAATAGGCACCCATGACTAACCAGGATTCAACTGCCGTATCTACGGTCCCGGAGCAACCCCATTACCATTGGAACAACAGGGTAGTCCTAATTACTGAAGATGAAGAGGTAAATTTCTTCTACCTGAAAACCCTTCTCAAAAAAACTGAAGCACGGATCATCCGTGCCAAAAACGGCAAAGAGGCCGTCGATATCATCACTGAACACAACGGGGAGATTGACCTGATCCTGATGGATCTCAATATGCCGGTAATGGATGGTTATGAGGCCATGCGGATCATCAAATCCCGCCATCCCGGTATCCCCATCATTGCACAGACCGCATATACACTCAACAACGACCGCCATAAGTGCCTCAAGGCAGGATTCAACGACTACATTGCCAAACCCATAAACAGCCTGGCGCTGTTCAGGATGGTAAATGAGAATCTTTCATGAGGTCTGTCGTTCAAAGGGTATCAGATGCACACCTCACCATCAACAGGAGCACTGAAAAAGTGATCGGGCCGGGCCTTGTGGTACTTCTCGGGATGGAGGTGCAGGATGGTCCGGAGGATGTGGAATGGTTGAGTAAAAAAATTTCCATGCTGAGGATCTTTAATGATCCACAAGGTATGATGAATCTCTCCTTGACCGACGTCCAGGGGGCACTGATGGTGGTCAGCCAGTTCACCCTGCATGCCAGTACAAAAAAGGGGAACCGCCCTTCATTTATCAGGGCAGCCCCACCCGCATCAGCCATCCCGTTATATGAATCCTTTATTCTTCACATGGAGGCGCACCTGAACCAACCTGTGGTTACGGGAGAATTTGGGGCTTATATGCAGGTAAGGCTGACCAACGATGGTCCGGTAACCATCGTAATCGATACCAAAAACAGGGAATAATGACCATACAGGAAGCACAGGAACAGGTGGATGCCTGGATTGTAAAATACGGTGTCAGGTACTTCAATGAACTGACAAACATGGTCATTCTCACCGAGGAGGTTGGGGAGGTGGCCCGGATCATTGCACGAACCTATGGTGAACAATCCGCCGGTTCTGTTCCCGGAAAGGAGGAGCTGGCCGATGAACTGGCCGACGTCCTCTTTGTACTGATCTGCCTGGCCAATCAAACCGGGATTGATCTTACGGGGGCCTTTCACAAGAATCTTGAGAAAAAAACAGCCCGGGATTTTGACCGTCACCAACAAAATGATAAATTGAGGTAACCAAGATCCCAACCATGAAAATCCTTTCAGATTTTAACCTGGACGTAGATCACGATCAGGTGAATCAGTTGCTGGAACAAATCAAAGGCAAACTGCCCTCGCCGGGTGATAAGGAGCTTCTTAAAAAAATCTTTGGTCTGATTGATCTGACCAGCCTGAGCGAAAGAGATAATATCGATAATATATCATCCCTGTGTGAAAAGGTCAACATGCTTGCTGACACCTATCCTTCTGTGCCTGCTGTAGCCGCTGTGTGCGTGTACCCCGAATTAATATCCGTTGTGAAGGAGAAACTGGAGAATCCCCTGGTGAGTATCGCCTCCGTTGGCGGTGGGTTTCCAGGGTCCCAGACTTTTACAAATATCAAGGTGATGGAAATCGAACAGGCCGTTGAACAGGGTGCCGAGGAGATCGACATTGTATTGCCGGTTGGAAAGTTCCTGATGGGGGACCTTGAATATGTGGAATATGAGATCCAGATAATCAAACAGCGGCTGGGGCCGGTTCACCTGAAAGTAATCCTCGAAACAGGAAGCCTGAAGGATTTTTCGTTGATTCGCAAGGCATCCCTCCTTGCCATCGGTGCCGGAGCTGATTTTATCAAGACCTCTACCGGAAAGGTTGTCCCCGGGGCAACCCCTGAAGCAATGATCGTAATGTGCATGGCCATAAAGGATTACTATAACCGCACCGGGAGAAAAATTGGAATCAAACCAGCGGGTGGGATCTCCGATTCCCCGACAGCCATTCTCTATTATTCAATTGTGGAAGAGATTCTTGGGGAAGATTGGCTGAATTCCGAACGATTCAGGATCGGTGCAAGCAGCCTCGCAAACCGAATTTTAAGTGATCTTTTTGACCAAGGGCCAGATTTTGGTTACTTCTGACCATTGAAGTTCGGATAAATCTCCTATATTTGTATTATTACACTGACGTTCTTATCATAATAATATAGCGGTTCGATACTACATTCCATTCTCATAGAGACGGGTTGAATTCCATGGCTTTTTTTCTTCAATATCGGACCGCTTTTTTTATTTCATCAATCGATAGTGCAAAAAGTCCAGCATCAGGGGGATATCCTTTTTGTTGATCCCATTCCTGATTAAGATCGATTGATCCCCCTCCATGGTTTTCAGAAAATCATGCATTTCAAAATTGAGATCCCGCAGGGACTGTATATAGAGTTCCACGGCATCTCTTTTATTCCCAAGGGCCCATTGAACATGGCCGTAATTAATGTAGTCGTAATAGCCCGGCTTCTGCTCAAAAACTTTCGCAAAGTACCGGTCCGATTTCTCCAGCTCTCCCAATGCAAAGTAACACCATGCGATGGGACGCAAAATATATTTGTTCCCGGGATTCAGGTACTCAATTTTGAAATAGTGCTTCAGTGCGGTCTCATAATCCCCCAGCTTCAGGTGACAGTAGCCAATGAGCGATTCGGTGGTCTGGTCGTCAGGCTGCAATGAGGCCGCCCCCTCGTAAACCCCGAGCGCATCCCTGTAATTGCCTGTCTTTCGGTAACAAATCCCCAGGTTCTTCAGGGTCCACATATTCTGATCCCCCAGGAGGCCAATCCTGTTGTAGTGGTCAATGGCTTCATTGTAAGCCCCTTGCTTCTGAAGGCAATATCCAGCCTTTTCGAGCAATTCCCTGTCACCGGGTTGTTCTTTCAGCAACATTTTGAAGATCAGGAGAGCCTCCTCAAAATGGTCCTTCTCAAAAAGGTATTCGGCGATGTTCCTTGAAGTGGCGTTATTCTCAATGATCTCCCTGAAAAACCAGGAACGGTACAAATCCAGCTTACCCCCAAATACATCTTCGAACTCATTTTTAAAAGGTGATATTTTGAAAAAACGATAGAGATCCTGGATGTACTGGATAAAGACCGTGCGTGTGGTAAAGTCCCCCGTCAGGTTCTCATCTGAGATCATCTCCTGCATCCCTTCCATCTCCATGAGGAAGGCATTGGATAGCATTTTTTTCTGTTCTATCGGAAGGTACCTGATGTTAAAAATAAAACTGTATTTGTCACTGTTACACAGAAATGGTGTTTTCCTCAATCCCTCCACAAAAATATCAGGATCGAATTCATCACTCCTTGAGGAGTAGATCTCTGAAAGATCCGGGTTCTCATTGTGAAAAGGCACCAGCCAATTGGTCAATTCGCTGAAAAACGGGAACTGCTTCAGGTGGGCAAATGTGGTCATGTACACATCGGATCCCTCCATCTGCAGCTTCATAAATTCATCCACTTTCCTGTAAAGGTCATCCGACTCGCTGAACATGGACTCCCAGTCAGGATTTCTTCCCTCTTCAAGAATTTCATCCCGGATGTCATCCATCTTGAGCTTATCTTCCAGCTTTGGTTTTAGTTTTGCCATTTCCGGCATCAGATCCTCCTGTAATTTTCTTCCAATCTCAAGGGTATCCCTGGTGCGGATCATTTGCAGGGCAATTTTCTCAAAATTTTGTTCAAGCTTCAGGTCCTCTTTCAACAACCTGAGCCGGTGGACAATATTGGGATAGAATTCAATCCGGTCATCGTAGCTGTAGAGCAGGATCACAAGTGCGACGACGGCCCTGGCAGAGACCTCCTGCTGCTCTTCGCATGCAAAATCAATGAGGCGATGCACTTTCTCTTCATCCCAGTATCTCAGCCCTGACAGCAGAATGCCGCTTATAAAAAGTGCTTTTTCATACCAGAGAAAATCCCGGCAGGAAAGAATGGCCGCACAGAGGCTGTTTTCGGCATCGTAATACCGGTTGCTGAGCCACAGGTGCCTGAAGATCTCCATGGAGAGCTTCCTGCGCTTTTCATCAGTGGCACTGGGGGAAACTTTTCCCTCATCGATTATTTCATCCAGCTCCCTTTTGAAAGAGAGGTCGTCCATGGTCTCTATGACACTCTTGCCGGTGAGCTCCTGCTGGCGGTCCAGCTCGTGCTTCAGTATGTAAGTGTGCCAGCCTGAACGCCCTTCCATCAGCCTGTCCCTCACGTGGTCGGCCAGCTCAAGAATGGAGGTAAGCAATTTATTATACACCTTATCCCTTTCAGGATCCTGGACCCCTTCAAGCATATACTTCAGCATTTGCTCGTAGGTGTGTTCCAGGTGCTCCTGTTGAATAAAATAATCACTGAATCCCGATTCACTCACCAGGTCGTTCAGGATATCGAGTGCATCTTTGACCTTCCGTTGAGAGACTAATCTGCAAAGTTGCAGGTACCGGGACTTTATTTGCTGGACATTGATCATTAATACTGCTTTAGATAAATTTGTCCAAATATCAAGCCATTGAGCCCAGTCAGACAGAATGTCAGAATGGTTTCCTCAATAGGTGAGTACGTGGTAACCCTGCTTGAGATAGTTGGTCAGGGGCACTCCCATGCCTTTCACATCAATTCCTAGGGCCCTGAGTTCTTCAGTGACCCCCAGCATATCTGAGCAGGCAATGCAGGCCTCCAGGATCACTCCATCCTTTTTCATGGCCTTTACCTTCTCCTGCAATTCCTGGTCCTCGGCCAGCAACCTGGAAGATGATCCCCAGACAATCAGCACAACTTCATCGAACCATCCGTTCTTTTTCGCTGCATGGGTATACATGAGACATGATTTCTCGGCCACATCACGATCGCCTGAAACCCATAATACAGCAAGCCTGTTATTTTCCCGGTCCATTTCCTGTGCGCTTAAATTAAGATGAATGCCTGATAACAGGAGGCAAGATAAAACAATCAACCAGACTGCTCGGGGAAATGGTAAATTTTGTTGTTTCATTTTATTCATGATTTCTTGGTGTAAAACAAATGTAGGTTAATTCATTGAATCCCTTTATAAACCATCAGGAAGAGAGGGACTGGCCAAAATAAGCGGCAGGTTCATTGACCTGCCGGGTTCGGGGAAACAGGTCTGCTATGATCCCCGGCCCAAAGTTGGTATCGGAACCAGTAGGATAGGCCCCCACAGGGCCATCTTCCTGGGAGCCTATGCCTTTGCACTGAACAAGCTGGGACAGTAGAGCCGGGATTGCCTCACTTTCTCCGGACCAGGGGAAAAACCACATAGGTATAAACCCAACACCCGGCACAAAAATTCAGGCCGCACTCCAGGAAGGCGAAAGCCACCAGGACCGCTGCGGTTGCATATGAGACCGGCCACAGATCCAGAAGGGCTGCAACGGTGATCAGCGATGAAAGTAAAAAACCGATCCGTGCTGCAAATACCTTGGGGGCCTTGTCGATCCATATCTGCCCGGAGTGTGTAATTGAAACCATCAGGTAAGCCAGTCCGTTCAGGGGACTGTATTTGGCTTTTGTAAACGCTCTGATAAAGAAGTCTAAAACCAGCACGGCCGGAAGCATGATGTTCCCGGTCATGAAGAACAATCCGATAGTAATGATCACACCCAACGCGGTAACCCTCACCCTGTTCTCATCCACCTGTTCGTCAGAAATGGGACAGATCATTTGTTTGAATTGAATCATGATTTCATGTGATATTGTTCATCCATTGGACGCAGCAGAACCACCGTCCTTACATGAACAATGCAAAGGCAAAATTAGTCAAGCTGGGTTTTTCCTCTTTTCCAGGGAGCCAGTTAACAACTTTTTTAACAATGTGAGCTATCTTGCGTGGATGGAAGT
>JAHEEC010000186.1 GCA_024640885.1 Bacteroidota bacterium
ACCGAATAAAGGATCAATGCGGTCAGGAGGGCCACCGGAATGACAATGGCTAATAACGTTCTTCTCTTCATGATAATAGTTGCTAACTTCTGTGTATTATTTTAATAATTTCCCAATAGTTTCTTTTGCCTCCGCGGCCAGGTGTTCCGCCTTTTCCGAACTCCTCGCCTCAGCGTAAAGCCTGATGATCGGTTCGGTGTTGGATCTGCGCAGGTGTATCCAGCCCTCCTCCATTTCAACCTTGACCCCATCCACGGTGCTGACTTCATATTGCGCATACTCCTTTTCAAATGCGCACAAAAGCTGACCGGCATCCGTATCAGCGGGCAGCTCCACCTTGTTCTTGGAGATGAAGTAATCGGGGTACCTCTTGCGCAGCTGGCTGCATGTACCTTCACTTCTGGCCAGGTGTGTAAGGAAAAGTGCAATGCCAACCAGTGCATCCCTTCCATAATGCAGGCCAGGGTATATGATCCCCCCATTGCCTTCGCCACCGATCACACAGTGGTTCTGCTTCATGGTTTCCACCACGTTGACCTCCCCCACCGCAGCGGGGAAGTAGGATTGACCAAAACCCTCTGTAACGTCCCGAAGGGCCCGGGTGGAAGAGAGGTTGGAAGCAGTATTTCCCGGGGTCCTGGAGAGGACATAGTCGGAAACTGCCACCAGGGTATACTCCTCACCAAACATGGACCCATCCTCGCATACGATGGCGAGCCTGTCCACATCCGGATCCACAACGAATCCCACATCAGCTTTTACACGGCTCATGGTTTCAGAGATTGTACCAAGATGTTCCGGAAGCGGTTCAGGGTTGTGGGGAAAGTCACCGGTGGGTTCACAATACAATTCAACAACCTCATGCACCCCCAGCGCTTTCAACAAATCAGGAAGGATGATCCCTCCCACCGAATTCACACAATCAATGACCACCCGGAATCTCTTTTCTTTAATTTCTTTTACATCCACCAGGTCAAGGTTCACCACCTGGTTGATATGTTGGACATCCATTCCCTCCAAAGGTTTAATGGTTCCAAGATTTTTTATATCCGCATAGCTATAGTCATTGGTCCGAACCCTTTCCAGGATGGCTTCGCCGTCAATGGCCGAGAGAAACTCCCCCCGCTCATTAAGCAACTTCAATGCATTCCAATGGGCGGGGTTGTGACTGGCCGTCAGAATAATCCCTCCATCGGCTCCAGCTTTGGTTACTGCCATCTCCACTGTGGGCGTGGTGGCCAGTCCGAGTTGATAGACGTCAAGCCCCATGGCTGAAAGGGTAGCGGTGACCAGCTTTTCCACCAGGGGGCCGGAAATACGTGCATCCCTTCCCAGTGCAACAGAAGGTTTCTCCTTCCCGGACCGCTCCCTGAGCCATGCGGCATAAGCCGAAACAAACTGTACCGTGTCGATGGGTGTTAATCCATTGCCCGGGGTTCCTCCAATGGTACCCCTGATCCCTGATATTGAAATTACCAAACTCATTACTAATCTGGATGTTGGTGTATAAATTGTCCGTTTTTAAAAATGGTACTAAAGTTAAAATTATTATTCCAAGAATGTTTCTTAATTAGCTGTATCTTTGTACCCTTTAACACAAATTAATAATCAGCACATTGAGCAATTCCGGTCCAAATCACAATGCCAGAAATTCAAAGTCAGGCACAGGCAAACGGTCTGCCGGGAAAACCGGCAGGAAGCCATCGCCTGGACGCATAAAAAAGGGGGAATCCGGCCACCAGAGCCGCACAGCTACCCCGGGACCGGGCCGTTTTAAGCCTGGCGATCCCGGAAAGGGAGAGGGTACTGGCAGCACCAGGGGGAAAGCATCGGGTGACAGCAGGGGAAGAGCCGAAGGGTCCAGCCGGGAAAGGCCCCTTGAGACTGGACGGACGGGCGCACCAGGAAGCAACAGGGGAAAAGCATCCCCTGTAAGCCGTGGAGATGGCCCTGGAGGGCGCGGAGCAGGCACTGGAGGCCGCGGATCTGGGAGTGGAGGCCGTGGAACCGGAAGTGGAGGCCGTGGATCTGGGAGTGGAGGCCGCGGAACCGGCACTGGAAGCCGTGGAGCTTACAGTGGAGGCCGCGGAGCCGGCACCGAAGACCACGGAACCGGCACGGGAAGCCGCGGAGCCGGGACCAGAAGCAGTGGAGCTGGGAGTGGAGGCCACGGAACCGGCACGGGAAGCCGCGGAGCCGGGACCAGAAGCAGTGGAGCTGGGAGTGGAGGCCGCGGAACCAGCACAGGAAGTCGGGGAACCGGCACAGGAAGTCGGGGAGCTGCCTCAGGGGGCCGCAGTGGTGCCTCAGGGGGCCGTGGCAAAGATGCGCGCGGAGGTTATGGAAAGGCGGCCGGAAACCGTGGCAAGGATGCAACAAGGGGCCGTGGTCCTTCCAAAGAGGCCGGAAGAGGTAAGTCCCATGAGGAGCTGGTAAGGCTGAACAAGTATATTGCTGCATCAGGCATATGTTCCAGGAGAGAAGCGGACCAGCTGATCGTCGCAGGATTGGTTTCGGTCAACGGAAAAACAGTAACCGAACTGGGCACCAAGGTGAATCCAGGTGATGACGTTCGCTACAACGGTGAACGCATGAGGAACGAGCGGAAGGTTTACCTGTTGCTCAATAAACCCAAGGATTATGTGACCACCACCGAGGACCCAAAAGAGCGAAAGACTGTGATGCTGCTCATCAAGAATGCATGCCCTGAGCGAATCTATCCCGTGGGGAGGCTTGACAGGCAAACCACAGGAGTGTTGTTATTTACCAATGATGGGGAGATGGCCAAAAAGCTGACCCATCCGGGTTACAATAAGAAAAAGATATACCATGTTTTTCTGGAAAAATCTTTCACCGCAGGGGACTTTAAGAAAATGGCCGATGGGCTCACCCTGGAGGATGGTTTCATCCAGCCCGATGCCATCAGTTATGTAAGTACTGAACACAAAAGGGAAGTTGGGCTGGAGATCCATTCGGGAAAGAACCGGGTCGTCAGGCGGATGTTTGAATCCCTGGGATACCGGGTCCTGAAACTGGACCGTGTCTATTTTGCAGGTCTTACCAAGAAGAATGTCCAGCGCGGAAAGTGGAGGTTCCTGTCGGAAAAAGAGATCAACATGTTGAAAATGAACGCATACGAATAGCAGGATGGCGCACAAGTGTGGATATGTGAATATTATTGGAAGACCCAATGTGGGGAAGTCCACACTGATGAACGCCATGGTGGGAGAGAAGCTATCCATTATCACCTCAAAGGCGCAGACCACAAGGCACAGGATCCACGGCATCGTCAATGCCCCCGATTACCAGATCGTGTTCTCTGATACACCGGGCATCCTGGACCCCCGTTACAAGCTCCAGGAAACCATGCTGAAAGCGGCAAGGTCAGCCCTGGTGGATGCCGACGTGCTGATCTACCTGACCGAAATTGGGGAGGTGCCAGATCCGGAAAATACATTTATCCAGAAAATATCTCGTGCAAAGATCCCCGTATTGCTGGTGATCAATAAAATTGACCTGAGCAACCAGGAGGATTTGGAAAAGTGCATTGATCTCTGGAACAATATCATTCCGTCAGCAGAAAAAATTCCCATCAGTGCCCTCAAAAACTTCAATGTGGATTACATTTTTAAAAGGATCCTTCAACACCTTCCCGAATCACCCCCCTACTACCCCAAGGAGGCGCTGACCGACAAGTCGGAAAGGTTCTTTGCAGGCGAGATGATCAGGGAAAAGATCCTGCTCTACTATAAACAGGAGGTCCCTTATGCCGCAGAGGTTGAGATCGAATCATTCAAGGAGGAGCATGCCCTGATCCGAATCAGTGCGGTGATCTATGTGGAACGGGAGAGCCAGAAAGGGATTCTGATTGGCGACCAGGGTAAGGCCCTGAAAAAAGTGGGCAGGGAAGCCAGGCTGGATATGGAAACCTTTTTCCAAAAGAAGGTATTCCTGGAACTGCTGGTCAAGGTAAAAAAGGAGTGGCGCAACAATGAGCGGCTCATTAAAAAATTCGGATACCGCTAAAGCAGTTTAAGCATGGGAAATATTGCAGCCATCGTTGGAAGACCTAATGTGGGAAAATCAACCTTTTTCAATCGCCTCACGGAAAGCAGGCACGCCATTGTGGATGAGATCAGCGGGGTAACCCGTGACAGGCATTATGGAAGGGTGATCTGGAATGGTAAGGATTTCAGCATCATCGATACAGGGGGGTATGTGACCAATTCCGATGACGTTTTCGAGGAGGAGATCCGCAAACAGGTGATCCTTGCCATTGAAGAAGCCGATGTGGTGATCTTCCTGGTGGATGTGACCTCGGGGATCACGGATCTGGATGAGACCATCGCCGTCATGC
>JAHEEC010000187.1 GCA_024640885.1 Bacteroidota bacterium
GTGTTCCCGGAGGAGTAGCAGAATGACGGATTGACGAAATTGTCCAGGATGGTCTTGCCTGTTCCGGATCGCCTGGCCAGCACCTTAAGACTGGATATCCAGGAAATATTTGATGGTTTTGACCAGCAGGGCGGGCTGCTCGGCGTGGACCCAGTGCCCTGAGTTGGGAATGGTCACGAAATCGGCCACAGGGAAGATGGAACGGATCAGGGCATGGTCCTCCGCACGGATATAATCGGAGTTGGCCCCGGCGATAAAAAGTGCCGGAAACCCTGTGATGCCGCCATCGGCGATTGCCTTACCGGCATCCAGTCCGTCCATGATCAGGTCCAGGTTATCCCGCAGCGCCCGGAGGTTGATCCTCCAACGGTACTGCCCGTCCCTTTGCCGCTGCAGATTTTTCAACAGGAAACGGCGCACCCGGTCAGACCCGATCTGCAGGCTCAGTGCCTGGTCGGCCTCTTCCCGGCTCTCGATCCCCGAAAGGTCCAGTTCCAGCATGGCATCGATCATCTTGCCATGGTTGGCGGCCGCACGCGAATCCACCGCCAGTTCATGGTAGGCCCGCGGGGCAATGTCCACCGATATGAGTGACTGCACCCTTTCGGGCCAGGCCATGGCAAATGACATGGCGGCCTTGCCTCCCATGGAGTGGCCGACGAGCACCGCTCTCCTGATGCCCTGGGTGTCCATGAATTCCCTCAGATCGTCCCTCAGGCACAGATAGTCATGGGTGCCGGAATGGGGCGACCTTCCATGGTTGCGCTGGTCCAACACATAAACCTCGAAAGCAGACGACAATTCCCGGGCCACGGTGATCCAGTTGTCCCCTGAACCGTAGAGTCCGTGGACGATCACCAGGGGCGGACCCGCTTCACCATATTTCCTGAAAAAGAGTTTCATGAGCCTTTTTCCTCCATGTACCTGGAGGAGAGTCCGGCCACAAGCTCCTTGATGGTGTCAAAGGCTTTCAGGGTTTCCGGGGTGATGGGGGTTTTCTTCAGTTTCAGGATGAGCAAACCGTAAAGCCCGTTCAGCGCCACCTGGATGTCATGCTCCGTGGTGTGCCCTGAACGCATCTTGAGGGCCTCCAGGTGGATCTTGGCCCGGTTGAAACTCTCCCGGTAATTGGAATCGATTCCCTGCTCCAGGATGCGGTGATGCATCCGGTGGAGCTGTTCCGCAGTCTGCTCCAGGATCTTCAGGTGCCCGGTCTCCTCCTTTCCCTCGTCTCGCATCATGGCAATGAGCGTTTTATACCACTCCCTCATCTCCCGCTTCACACCATAATCCACGTCGAACTTGCTGATCAGCGTCTCCTCGATACTGTCCAGTTCCAGGTCATTGGCCCGGATCATATCCTCCACCTGGTACATATACAACAGGTATTCGGCGATGTTCTCTTTTCTTTTCTGTTCGGCAATGATCATGAATGAATGCTTAATATGGGTGATTTACTGGGTTAATCCCGGAGTTGCCTGAGGTACATCTGTATTGTATTCTGAAGGCCATAATAGAGGGCGTCGGCAATGAGGGCGTGGCCAATGGAGACCTCCTTGAGCCATGGGATCTGTTCCTTCATATATCGAAGGTTATCCAGGTTCAGGTCGTGGCCCGCATTCAGTTCCAGTCCCGCATCCCGGGCCACCCGGGCCGCCTCCACGAAAGGCTTCACCGCAAGGGCAGGGTCCTTCGGGTAATTGGTTGCATAGGGTTCCGTGTAGAGTTCCACCCGGTCGGTACCCACCTTTGCAGCACCCCTGATGAACTCCGGTTCCGTTCCCACGAAAATGGAGGTCCGGATCCCGTGGCGATGGAACTCGCTGATCACCTCCACCAGGAAATCATGGTTCGTGAGGGTGTCCCACCCGGCCGAGGAGGTGATTGCATCCGGCGGATCGGGCACCAGGGTTACCTGGTGGGGCTTCACCCCCGTCACCAGCCTGATGAATGAATCGGACGGGTATCCTTCGATGTTGAATTCGGTGGTCACAAGCGGCTTGAGCAGTTCCACATCCCTGTAACGGATGTGCCGCTCATCGGGCCTGGGATGCACTGTGATCCCCTGGGCCCCGAATTGTTCGCAATCCACCGCCACCTTCTGCACATCGGGGATGTTCCCCCCCCTGGCATTCCGGAGGGTGGCTATCTTATTGATATTTACGCTGAGTCTGGTCAAAACAATGGTTTAGTAATTAATTGCCTTACAAATTTATGCTTATTGTTTTACATCTGCCAATGATCAATTAATGATCAGCTCCCCGAGGCTTCTCTTGGGCACATGGTGGACACCCCGGTCATCGCGCCAGTATTTGATCTCCCCTTCTGACACATCCTCGATAACCACCTCTTCGGCGGGTTTGCCAAGTGCCAGCACCTGGATGATCTTGTAACGCGCGGGAATCTGCAGGGTGGAACGCAGCTTCTCCCGCTGGACCGACCCGATGATGCAGCCCCCGAAACCTCTCTCCACAGCGGTCAGCAACATGCTCTGGGCAGCAATGCCATCATCGCACCACCAGTCATCGGTCAGCTCCAGGTCAACCAGCTGCACGATATAGGCAGAGGGCCTCTCCCCTTCCCCGGGTCCGGGCCACTCCTTCAGGTAGCCGGCCCAGGCCAGTGATGGAAAGATCCTCCCGCATTCGGCAGGTTCATTAAAGAGCATGTACCTCAGGGGTTGCATGTTCCGGGCAGAAGCCGACAGCCGTGCGGCCTCCACCATCTCCCTCAGCACCTCCATGGGCACGGGGACCTCCTGGTGGAATCGGCGGTAGGAACGGTTTTTAAGGATAAGATCTTTGAGTGGCATGGGCAAATCTTGTTTCAGGGTTATCTCTTTTCTTATGAAAGGCTTTGGCTCAGCGCATGGAAGATGATGGGATGTGCAAATGCAAAATCAGAGACTACCTGTTGTTATACATATTCATGGTCCGCTGAACTCCGATCACCCCCACGGACCTGATGATCTCTCCTGCCATCTCCATGCGTTCGGGGAGCGCCTTCTTCTGTTCATCGGTCCAGTCACCCAGCACATAATCCACCTGCTGGCCCGGGTGGAAATCATCCCCGATACCGAACCGCAACCTGGCATAACCGCTGGTCCCCAATATGGTATTGATATGGGCCAGCCCGTTGTGACCGGCATCTCCCCCTCTGGCACGAAGGCGCAGGGTTCCGAAGGGCAGGGCAATGTCGTCCACCACCACCAGCAGGTTCTCCACGGGAAGTTTAAGTTTATTAAGCCAGTAGCGGACGGCATTTCCGCTGAGGTTCACGTAGGTGGAGGGTTTCAGGAGCCAGTAGGATCGGGCACGGTATTTCATCTCTGCCACGAACCCGTACCGCTTGTCCGTAAAAGAAATATTGGACGCCCCGGCAAGGGCATCCAATATATCAAATCCTACATTATGACGCGTATGTGCGTAATCTGCTCCGATGTTTCCCAAACCTGCAACCAGGTACTTCATTGGGAAAGGTTCTAAGATTCGGCTTCTGATTCCCCTTCGGAGTCTTCCCCGCCTGCAGCACCATGTGCTTCACCCTTCTCTTCAACTTCGCCAGCTTCAGCAGCTTCGGCCTCAAGTTCACCCATCTCCATACCCTTGCTCACACGTGAGGAGACCACTGCAAAGACCATTGAACGGGAAGGATCAAGGATCTCCAGCTGATCATAGGAGAGGTCCCCGACCTTGATCACGTCACCAATCTCCGCGTTGGTAATATCCACATCAAGAGCATCGGGCAGGTGTTGGATCAGTCCGCGCACTTTAAGCACACGCCTTCTCTGGCGTGGCTTTCCGCCGTTCTTGATCCCGATGGCGGCACCCACCAGCTGGATGGGCAACTCAACGGTAACAGGCCTGTCATCGAAAACTTCCACAAAATCGATGTGGTTCAGTTTGTCGCTGACCGGGTGGAACTGTATCTCCTGCATGACCGCCTTGTGTGTCGTTCCTTGAAGGTTCAGCTCCACAATAAAGGCGGTGGGGGTATAGATAATATGCCTGAAATCATTCTCATGTGCATGGAAATGGATCACTTCAGCTCCGCCGTACATGACACAGGGCACATGATCGATTTTTCTCAGGTCGCGGGTAGATTTTTTACCCAGTTCGGTGCGCTTTTCAGCGCTGATTGAAATTCTTTTCATTTTTGGTGCTACTCAGAATTAAATTAGACGTTAATTCCCCATCACACAGTGGGAAAATTTGCCATCGTGGCAAAGCGGCTGCAAAGGTAAATAATTAATTGAGAAATGTATCGCTGATGGACTTAAAATTGTAGACCTTGTCGATCACATCGGCGAAATGGTCAGCCACCGAAATGACCTTGATTTTTTCACCCTCCCTTCT
>JAHEEC010000188.1 GCA_024640885.1 Bacteroidota bacterium
CCTGACCGGAAATAAAACCCCCTTTACACTCATCGCCATCGGGATGGC
Source organism: Bacteroidota bacterium (assembly GCA_024640885.1). Taxonomy (GTDB): domain Bacteria; phylum Bacteroidota; class Bacteroidia; order Bacteroidales. Next base: position 49 of record JAHEEC010000188.1, read on the forward strand.
ATTCATGCTGGGGCTCTTTTGCACCAATTGCAGGAAGATCGAGCCGGAACGGCAGATTATGGTAAAAACCGGTACTGCCCAGGAGATCTCATATACATCATGCAAAATATCTGCCACCTTGCTGGATGTGGGCGTTTCGGGAGTGGATGAACATGGTTTCTGCTGGTCCCTCTCCCCGGACCCTGAAGATGCAATTGGATGTACCAACCTGGGGCGGGCAGAAAAAGGCAAGGAGTTTGAAGAGGTGCTTGTAGACCTGCAGCCGGGCACCAGTTATTATGTCTGGGCCTATGCCTCCGGGGATGAAATGGTGCGTGGGAAGCCCGTATCATTTGAGACTGCCGCCACACAAGTTCCTTCTGTTGAAACGGGTGTGGTTGCTTCAATTTCCTACAACACTGCACAATGCGGCGGGATAATCACCAGTGACGGGGGATCCCAGGTCACAGCAAAGGGTGTTTGCTGGAGCACCTCCCCCCAACCGGATTTGGACGATCCGCACACCTCGGATGGAACGGGGACCGGGGAATATTCAAGTGAGATCAATGGCCTGGAACCCAACACGACCTATTACGTCAGGGCCTATGCCACCAATAGCATGGGACCCAATTTCGGGAACGAACGCACCTTTAAAACAGAAGTTGAGCCAACGCCTCCGGAGCTAACTACAAAATCCGTTGACAATGTTACCTGGAACAGCGCAACTGGCGGAGGGAATATCACCAGCGACGGGGGCTCTCCAGTCACCGCAAAGGGTGTTTGCTGGAGCACCTCCCCTTTTCCGGATTTGAGCGATCCACACACATCCGACGGACCCGGGACAGGGGTGTTCAACAGCGCGCTCACCGATCTTCTGCCGGAAACCAACTATTACGCCAGGGCCTATGCCACCAACGAGGTCGATACTAAATACGGGGACCAGGTTGAATTCACAACCCTCCCCGGGCCCGTCAAACCACAGCTGACCACTTACCCCATAGTCAACTTCACCTGGAACAGCGCAACTGGCGGAGGGAATATCACCAGCGACGGGGGCTCACCGGTCACCGCAAGAGGGGTTTGCTGGAGCACCTCCCAGGCCCCGGATTTGAGCGATCCACACACATCCGACGGACCCGGGACAGGGGCGTTCATTAGCGATCTCACAGATCTTCAACCGGAAACCATGTATTACGCCAGGGCCTATGCCACCAACGAGGTCGATACGGAATACGGGAACGAGGTAACCTTTACCACGGGTGTGCAACCCGGAGTGGCGGAGGTGATCACATACGATGCACAGGAGATTACCTGGACCACTGCATTATCAGGGGGGAACGTAACCTATGACGGGGGATCAGAGGTCACCGAGCGCGGGTTGTGCTGGGGAATTAATCCCAATCCCACCAAAGCAGATTTTAGCGCAGCATCAGAAGCAGGAACCGGTGAATTCTGGGTATCCATGTCAGACCTCTTACCGGGTACCCAGTACCACATAAGGGCCTATGCCATCAACAGCATTGATATCGCCTACGGGGATGACGTGGTTTTCAGTACACAGCCCGTTGTGGAACCCGATGTGATCACTGGCGCTTTGGCACTGGTAAAAATAAATTCAGCCACCGTCAACGGCTCCTCTATTTCAAGTGAGGGCGGGGCTCCCATCATTTCCAAAGGATTGTGCTGGGGTACCAATCCAAATCCGACGCTTGCGGATTCATGGCTCGAATACGGAACCGGACCCGGTTCTTTCTCCATGGAGGCCACTGGGCTAACCCACAATACCGAGTATTATATCAGGGCCTACGCCTCAAACAATGCCGGTACCGGTTATGGTGAACCCATTCCCTTCAGAACACTGTTCCAATGTGGTGCTCAGTTGCTGGACGTGCGGGATGGCCAGACCTACTTCACCGTCAGCATTGGGGAGCAGTGCTGGATGGCAGAGAACCTGAATGCGGGTGTTTTTGTCATGGCTTCTGATCCCCTGACGGATGATGGGACCGTGCAGAAGTATTGCTACGAGGATAGTGATGCCAATTGTTATGAATACGGGGCACAGTATACCTGGGATGAAATGATGCAATATACCATGGTGGAATCCGCCCAGGGGGTCTGTCCCAGTGGCTGGCACATTCCTTCCGATTTTGAATGGAAGACCATGGAGAGAAGCCTTGGAATGACAGTACTGGAGTCCGATGGTACTTTATGGAGGGGAACCGTTGAGGGTGGAATGCTGAAATCGGGCGGTACCACATTCTGGAACCCTCCCAATGAGGGAGCCACCAACTCCACGCTCTTTTCAGCACTGCCGGCAGGTATGGTCTGGACCGATGGATCCTCATCAGGCATGGGGGATTTTGCGGTATTCTGGACCTCCACGCCCATCCTGGATACCCAGGCCTGGTACCGATACCTGCATACAGATGAAGCCCGAATATACAGGGTGGATGGGTACAGGCCAAACAGCACTTCTGTCCGCTGTGTGAAGGACTAGTTACAGTTTTTCTGCTATCTTGGGGGAGAAAATCCAACTCCCGGAACCAATGCAAATACACATCAAACGCACATCTCTGATCACAGGACTGTTGATCCTGCTGGTTACCCTGAACGCGCAGGAATCCTTGCCCAACTGGACCCATTACCGCGGATCGAACCTGGATGGGATCTCGGTTGAAGCCGGGTTGCCGGTCACCTGGGACGAAACAAGCCACATTGCATGGAAAACCGCAGTGGAGGGAAAGGGATGGTCATCTCCCGTGGTATACGGGAACCAGGTGTGGCTGACCACCGAGGAGAACAGGGAGATGCGGGCCATATGCATCGATTTTCAAACGGGTGGGATCATCCACGACCAGGTGGTGTTCCATCCCGACACCCTCTACCGGAAACATGCAGTGAACAGCTACGCCACCCCCACCGCAGCCATTGAAAAAGACTTTGTTTATGTGCACTTTGGACGTTACGGGACCGCCTGCCTGGACAGCAGAAGTGGTGAAACCATCTGGAAAAGGAGCGATATACAGGTCGAACACATCCAGGGGCCGGGATCCTCACTGCTCATTTACAAGGATAAACTGATTGTCCATCTGGAGGGATCCGACACCCAGAATATTTTAGCACTGGATAAACGGACCGGGGTGACCCTCTGGAAAACCGAACGCCCCAGGGAGTTATGGGACCGGATGGAATACATCGGTAAAAAAGCATACATCACCCCCATCATTGTGACCGTGGAGGGCCGTGACCTGATGATCAGCAACGGATCAGCCGCCTGTATTGCATATGATCCCGAGACCGGGAAAGAGGTGTGGAGAATCGTTCAGGGTGAGGACTCCACCATCTCCATGCCCGTGGAAAACAACGGGATCGTTTACTTTTATACTGCCTTTGTAACAGGGGCGGATGGTGAAAAATTCGCGGAACTCTTTGCAGTGGATCCAAAGGGGAAAGGGGACATCGGGGCTACCAATATTCTCTGGAGGGTGAAGTCGCCCATCCTGCAGTTGTCCACACCCGTGGTTGTAGATGGATTGCTCTATACGGTGGACTCCCAGAGCCTGCTAAGTTGCCTGGAGGCAGGAACCGGCGAGACGGTCTGGTCCATGAAATTGAAGGGAAAATTCAATTCATCACCGGTTTACGCAGACGGTTACATTTACGTTTCATCCACCAGTGGCAAGACCGTCGTATTCAGGGCCGGACGGGTGGCAGATGTGGTTGCGGAAAACACCCTGGACGGAGAGATCTGGGCCACCCCGGCAATGACCGGAGGTGCCATCCTGATGCGGACCAGCAAATTCCTCTATAAGATCACTTCAGATTAGGCAGGTGATTATTTATTGAATATGATCTTGCGCGTATGCATCTCTTGACCGGTTTGTATCCTGGCCACATAGATCCCTGTGGAGAGATCCAGTTCCTCCAGGTGGATGGTCCCTCCCCCCTGGAGGTTCACCTGGTGAATAAATTCCCCCTTGATCCCGTACAGTGTGAAGATGACCCCCTGGGATGATCTTCCCGGCATATCGAGGTACAGTATTCCCGAGGTGGGATTGGGATAGAGGCGGACGCCGGACTCCTGGGCCTGCAACGGATCCACCCCCAGAGGGAAGGGGTCATTTGCAAACGGGGAACCGCCCACGCGGAGGGAATGCTTCCAGTATCCCGGCAAAGCCGGATCTCCTGAGGGGTTGTGTTCCGCCGATACCAGTGAATATCCGGCCCCATCCGCTTCCGTGGGCCAGGGTGCATCGTCGGAATAGACGAACCGGATCACCTGGTTGCCCGCCGTGTCCCTGAGCAGCACCTCTTCTCCCCCATTG
>JAHEEC010000189.1 GCA_024640885.1 Bacteroidota bacterium
TAGGGTGTGGTCCTCACATACCTGATGTATTTTTTCAGGAGGCCATAAAGTTCATGCTCATCATGCACGATCCCTGACAGATATACAGGAATGGTTTCCCGATCCATTTCAAGCTGCTTCAGGGTATTCAGGGTATGGTAAATAAAATCAGAAGGATCATTGAGGGTATACCTGTTCAGCAATCTGACCCGGTCTTCCTGGATCACCAGAAGATCCAATGAATGGGACTGAACTTCCGCCATCACTACGCCACGTTGATGATCACTGGCCTTCACCTGGTCTGAGAGGGAAACAAGGCATTCAGCCACATGGATTACCTTGGCTTCACTAGGAAACCTATTCTTTAGGCCCTCGATCTCTTCGGGAGCCGCAAACAGCAGGTTCATGTTCCGGTCCTTTATGAAGCGGTGGTATACCTGGTCATTTTCATCCAGATCAGCCATTTTCTCAAGCATGGCGCGCCCCAAAGTCTCATCGAAATAACCCTTAGGAATTGCGGTAACGGCCATGCTATCCAAAATAATTACGGTCTCGCCTTCAAAATTGAGAAGGTTTGACTCCTCAAGCCTCCGTCCGCATTCAGAAGGTAGTGACTTGTTCGTTACCCCGGAATCAAAAGTGAATTGTTTCAGGAAAACGGGCTTATAGCTTGCATCCGACACAAGAACAGAAAATCCATCCGGTGCGAACCGAATGGATTGATGGCCTTTTTGCCTGATTTCCTCTGAAATAGTATTCGATATAATACTATCTGCCTGCATCAATTTCAGGGAGGCTATTCCCAGTTTCCTGTAAGGGTTCCTTCCTCCATGGATCCGAATTTCACACCCTCGAATCCAACGATCTTCATGCGCTCATCTTTGTAATTGACGATAAGTTGCTCATCCATTCCATTCAGAAGGTCGTTATACAACACCGAAACTTCAATGACCTGTACGATCAGGTTGGAGCTGGTCAGGATCTCTCCCGATTCCATGGTGAAGACCACATCATCGGTATAGGGGACATACCTGAGCGAATCTATGGGATAACCCACACCGAACAGTGAATCCATTACAGGCACCCTGGTGGTTTCCCTGCTGATCACACCTTCAGTCAAAGCCTTTTCCCGTGCCTTCTCAAATCCCAATTCATCCAGCCATTCTTCGGGTATTTCACCAATGGCTTTTACAACGGCGAAAGATCCTGTATCAAGGAAAGAGATTAGGGTATCGAAGCTTCCTGTATATCTTTTATATATATCTTTATAGGCTTTCTGTGCATCCCGGATATCGATGAGTCTGTCAATTGTTGCCTTCTCCCTGACCTCTACCTCCTGGTTGAACCGGATCGGTTCCATAATACTCTCGACAATCAAATACCCTAAAATGATGATTATCAAAACGAACAAAACCTGGATTACTCTTCTCATGGGGGGTTCTTTTTACGTTTGCGCACAAATTTAACAAAAAAAATATATTATATATTTCTAATCGCGCATTAATTCAAAGGGATGCTGAGAAAATTTATTGCGGAAAAATTGCTTGAAAACCTTGAGTTTCAGCCCACTACCGGTCAAGTTGAGATGATTGATGAGTTGGGAGCATTTCTGGCATCGGATGATCAGTCTGAAATAATGCTTGTACGGGGCTATGCGGGAACAGGAAAGACCACGCTGGTAAACAGCCTTGTGAAAACCCTGGCCTCGTTGAAACAAAAGAGTGTACTGCTGGCTCCAACCGGGAGGGCCGCCAAGGTGTTGAGTGCCTACACCCTCCAATCGGCATGGACCATTCATAAAAAGATCTACCGGCAAAAATCCGGGAAAGATGGGCTGGGCGAATTTGTGCTTGACAGGAACCTTCATAAGAACACCTATTTTATTGTGGATGAAGCATCTATGATTGGCGATCGGATGGCAGGCTCCTTATTCGGATCGGGAGATCTGCTGCGCGATCTGCTCGATTATGTGGAATCGGGAGTACAGTGCAGGTTGGTCCTGGTGGGTGATACCGCTCAGCTTCCTCCCGTGGGGCTTGATATCAGCCCCGCTTTGAGCCGGAAGACGCTGGAACAATACGGCTATCGCATCAGGGAGATCGAGATGAGTGACGTGGTCAGGCAGACAGAGGATTCGGGGATCCTCCGCAATGCCACTTCCATACGGAACCTGATTACAGGAAACCTGGAAGATTATCCGGATTTTAATTTTGATGACTTTGGGGACATCTCCATGGTCAGTGGCAATGAGTTGCTGGAAACAATTAGCGCAAGTTATGACCGGTACGGTACAGGCGAGACCATTGTGGTTACGCGGTCCAATAAAAGGGCAAACCGGTTCAATGCGGGCATCCGGAGCCAGATCCTCTGGCGGGAGGAACAGGTATCCCAGGGTGATCTTCTGATGGTGGTTAAAAACAACTACTTCTGGAAGGATGAGGAGCAAAAGATCGATTTCATCGCCAACGGAGATATCGTGAAAGTGGAGAAGGTGCTCCACAGCGAAGAGGTGCATGGTCATAAATTCGCCGATGTGCTGGTGACCCTTCCCGATTACGAAGGAATGGAGTTGAATGTGAAGGTACTTCTGGATGTGATAGACCTGGATGCGCCATCCCTGAGCCATGAGCAGCAAAGGACGCTTTATATGTCTGTGGCAGAGGATTATCCCGATGCAGTTAACCGGCGCCAGGTGGCCACAAAAATAGCTGCGGATCCCTACTATAACGCATTGCAGGTGAAGTTTGCCTACGCAGTGACCTGTCACAAATCCCAGGGAGGGCAATGGAAGTCGGTCTTTCTTGACCAGGGTTACTTTACCGAGGAGATGCTGACCATTGATTACCTGAGGTGGCTCTACACCGCCTTTACCCGGGCATCGGAACACCTTTACCTGGTCAACCTGGCCAAACAGTTCATTCCGCGCTAAGCTTTGCCCGATCCGGTCCATTTTGCCGGATTAAATTTATGGAGTAGATTTATGGGATCCCAATAAAAGAGCGTATATGAAATCATACCGAAAGGAACTCTGGTTCAATATCTCAAAGAGAAGGGAGCTGATCAATATTACCCCTGATGTGAATGAATGCCTGCGCGAAAGCAAAATTCAGGAAGGATTGTGCCTGGTGAACGCCATGCACATATCGGCCTCTGTCTTTATCAATGACAACGAATCGGGCCTGCACCACGATTTCGAAGTGTGGCTCGAAAAACTGGCCCCGGAGAAACCCTACGACCAGTACATGCACAATGGCTTTGAGGACAATGCGGATGCCCACCTCAAGCGTACCATCATGGGCCGCGAGGTAGTGGTGGCTGTCACCGGCGGAAAACTTGACTTCGGCCCCTGGGAGCAGATCTTCTACGGGGAGTTCGACGGCAAGCGCCGGAAGAGGGTGCTGGTGAAGATCATCGGGGAGTAGCCTGTGAAAGTGATGAACGGGAGATTATAAACGAGATAAACAATAATGAATTTCACCTTAAAAATTCTCGATGTCCGAACGATCCATGAGTTGGAGGGATACTGGAGCAGTGATGATTACAGGAATCTGCTGGAAGAGTTCAACTTTTCTGATGCGGGAAACTCAGATCCATCAGAATTGCGCGAGCTGATCGAGATGGGGATCAGTGATCTTGAACCCCACGAATCGGCAGAAATATTATTGAGATATAAGCTTAAGGGTGTATTAAGCGAGGGACAGATTAAAAATCTTTCCCACGAAATGGCAGAAGAAAATGAGTCGGAAGAGTATCCCGATATGGCCTTTCATTATCCGTTGTTCAATATCAATCAATTGCTCTATAGCGCATATAACGGAATTTTTCCAAATGCCAAGGCCACCAGGGTCGAGCTGGAACTGACCTTTAAGGGAGGACCGGACATGGAGGTTACAAGGGAACTCGTATTAAAAGCCATTGGCGCTGGATTGAGGGATAATAACCTCATTATAAGATTGTTCAAAGATCAACTAAACGGGAAGGTCCAATTTCATGAAGCGGAAAAGATCATCTGGGAATTGCACGATCTTGGTCAAAACAACTATGTGATCATTACTTCCGACTACTGGATCAACGAGGAGGATCTCATTGAATACGATTTCAGTGGGTCCATCAAACAGTTTGAGGAAAAATAGCAGGGTGTATCCTTCCTTAATGCTGAATGGCCGGAGCAATGTTGGAAGCCCGGCCTGTGGTATAGTTTTTGCAGCCACTCCAGAGGTCGGACAAATCTAAATGCACCCAACGTATGAAACGGCTTCCAATTTCAGTTTTCATTTTACTTAGCTTCCTTCTTATTCACGCCCAATTGAGTGCCCAGCTGCCTGCGAGGTGGTTTGAAAAGCAAGATCCCGTCCAATT
>JAHEEC010000190.1 GCA_024640885.1 Bacteroidota bacterium
TGCTGCCACAGCTTCCCTGGGACACAGGCTGCTCGCCTCAATTGGCTTTTTTGCATGCGTTTTTTGTGACTTTGCTGCTGTAATAGTTTCTGTGGCATCCCTGTTCATCCTGAGGCCGAAAAAGAATATCCAGCCGGATTGATCCCTGTGAATGCAGATCTTTTTCAATGCGGATTTTGCCAAAAGCTTGCGATAACCTACATTCAGGGATTCATTTGTTGAACCCAACCCTGAAATCATGAGAAAATCGATCCAATTATTCTTGTTGTTGCTATTCGTGACCCAATTATCCTGTTCGGAAAAACCAAAGGAATCGCCTTCACCGGATAAGAAGATCATTGTTGGCTACGTGCCGGGTTTCAGGGGCATCCTGGATCAGCTCTCTATTGATGCCACTAAACTCACCCATATCAATTATGCATTTGTGGATGTACGCGACAGCATGGCCTGGCTTACAAATATGGAGACTGATACTGTCAATTTCAGGATCCTGAATATGCTGAAAGAGGTGAATCCGGATCTCAGGATTTTAATTTCAATTGGTGGCTGGTCCTGGAGCGGTAATTTTTCAGACGCGGTCCTGACCCCGGGATCAAGATCCAAATTTGCAAAAACCAGCGCGGAAATTGTGGCAGACTACGACCTGGACGGTGTGGACATTGACTGGGAATACCCGGGCCAGGTAGGTGACAACAATGTGTTCCGGCCGGAAGACAAGCAGAATTATACCCTCATGTTCGAAGCGCTCCGGAAAGCACTGGATGAACTCTCAAAAACCACAGGGAAATATTACGAATTGACCACAGCGGTCGGGGGCAATTCCAGTTACATCGAACATACCGAAATGGACAGGGCTGTAAAATACCTTGATTTTGTAAATCTCATGACCTATGACTTTTATACCTCGGGGGATTCGGCGGGTCATCATTCAAACCTTTACCCGCCGGAGGATTATGATAAGGATGCATCTGCAGATAAATCATTTCATTTATTCCTGGAAGCGGGAGTACCTGCTGAAAAGCTCGTCATGGGATTGCCATTTTACGGAAGGAGCTGGATCATGAAAAGCGCTGATAACCAAGGCATCAACATGCCGGTTGAACGCGGGGCCAGGGGTGGAGGATACACCTACATTAAAGATAGCCTGGTGAATAAGAGAGGCTTTGTCAGGTACTGGGATGAAAACGCAAAAGCCCCCTATCTTTTCAACAGTGAGACCAACCAGCTGGTCACCTACGACGATGAGGAATCTGTAAGGGTTAAATGTGAATACGTGATTGACAACCACATGGCAGGGATGATGTTCTGGCAATATGCCAGCGATCCCAATGAATATCTTCTCGATGCCATCAATGAGCACCTGTACCCGTAAACAGCTTTTGTTTTTAGGATCCAATCCCAATCTGGAGAATCCAGTGAACCGGTGTTTGCAGGTTGAATCCGGTTCTCAAATCTTCAATTTGATATTCATCCTTCCCAGCAACCAGGTTATGCCGATAATGACCAATGCAAAACAGATGCATTTGACGATCCCGATCAAGCCATGCGTAAGCGAATCCGGTAATACATACCCGGTTATATCTGCTACACCGTACCATACATAGGGGACCAGGTAGCAGGTGAGCGTAGCAGTACCTGCCGGTTTGATCACGTTGAACCATGCGGCTTTTCCCTTCTCTGACAGCCAGCTGAGGATCGCATATGTGCCTATCGATATGGCCGTGACATAAAACAACCAGGTGGGCGTTGCTCCTATTTTTGCCAGGATCCAGAATTGGCGGGCTATGGTCCCGGCCAGCAAAAAGACGGCCATCGCGGCAACCACATATACAGCCCGCAAACGCAAAGGCACCTTTACATATTTAGTACTAACAAGGGAAAGGATTATGCCTCCCATGGTGAAGGCATTTCGTGCCCCATTGCCAATGTTCAGGACCCCCAGCATGTCGTTGTAAAAATTCGGGCGGGGAAGTGACCATATGGCCGTTTCTCCCCATTCCTGGTTCATGCGGGTTCCCAGGATGCATATGAGCACAAAAACACCCCATATGGGTACCAGGTATTTCAGGCGGTCGCGGGTGAACACATAAACGAAGGCACAGACCAGGTAGGCCCACCCAATGGATCCGAGAATGCCCCAGCGGGCCTCAAAAACGCCACCGTCGGGATTTCTGAATGTAACGCCCAAATAGATGAGGATGATGATCCCGGCAATATTCAGCACGGGTATCCATCTTTTCCTGTTTGGATTTCCGGTTCGCGGATAATAATTCCAGATCAGGATGAATGCCGTCACCATGAGGATCCAGTAGACTCCGATCCGATAACTCACCCCGGGAGATAACCTTGCCTCCGAGTTTGTGATGAATGCCCCCATCACCAGCAGGGCCAGCGACCGTAAAAGAATATGACCGATGATGGCTTCCCCGGAGTGCCCTTTGCTGTATCTTCGTTCAATGGCAAAGGGGATGGACATCCCCAGTACAAACAGGAAACAGGGGTACACCACATCGGCAAGCCCGAGGAAATCCTCACCGCGTTTGGCATGGTCCAGCCAGCGGGGCACATCGTGAATTTTCCAGAAATCGTTCACGAAGATCATGACGAACATGGTAAGGGCCCGGAAAAGATCTATACCGACATTCCGCCGTGTAAAATCAATTCTTGAATAATTCATCGGGGATCAAACTGGCCTAAGTTCAAATTCGGATCGAGCCTGAGCGAAGATTGGCGAAGATTGTCCCACATTACCTTTTCACCGGACATGGCAGCTTCCCTTCCCATGATGGCCGCCAGGGTTGATTCCACTCCGGAGAAAGTATCGTTCAGGTAATTCCCCGTTTCAATGCTTCTAATAAAAGCTGAACCCTTATTCTGGTCGGCATCGTACAGGGACGATAAATAAGCACCTTTCCTCCGTTGCTCTTCCGTTGGATCACTATCGGCGCAGCGGATAATTCCTGAATCCCATTCGTTCTTGCCTGAGATAAATACCCCTCCCGTGTAATAGGCTTCGGCGGTGCCTTCCGTTCCTATAAACCTTGCACAAACTCCTCCCCATTGGCTCCCGTACTGGGTAGCCTGCACCAACACGTTTGTGGATGGGTACTCATAGGCCACCTGGAAATGCTTCCATGTGTCACCCAGTGTCTGTGACTCATCCACGCCGCCGGTTCCGATTGCACTTTCAGGATGTTCCCCAAGTGCCCAATTGCATACATCAAGCATATGGATCGATTGATCGAGCAGGGTGCCGCCCGATAATGCATGAAACAGGTACTGGTTCCTGATGCGCATTTCGTCGTAGGATGTGCCCTGTGTTTCGCGCACTCCGGTCCGGCCGGCCAGATAGTACAGCTGTGCACTGAGGATCTTTCCGATGTCTCCCCTGTGGATCCGTTCGACCATCTGCACATAGGGAGTGGCATAACGGATCTGAAAACCAATGGTCATGCTGAGTTTCTTATCGTACCGCGCACCAACCCTCTCCATTTTCCTGCAACCCGCCACATCCGGTGATACGGGTTTTTCGCAATATACATGCTTCCCGGCATCTGCCGCAGCCACCATATAATCGGCATGTGTATAGGCCGGGGAGGATATGAGCACTGCATCCACATCCTTGTGGTCCAGGAGCTGCAAATAGGACTTCGATCCCACATAGGTGGCTGATGTGTCAATTTCAGGAAATCCCTTTTCCCTGTTTGCAGCATCAAGCCGGATTTTCGAAGCATCCAGTTTGTCCCTGAACAGGTCGGCCATGGCCACGATCTGGATATTGGTTTGCTCCGACATCGTAGAGATCACTGCTGTTCCTCTTCCCCCACATCCAATGATCCCCATTCTGATGGCCGAATTTGCCTTACTCCCGAATGCAATGCCCGGGCTTACAATTGTTACAGCGGAAATGGCGGCTGTACTTTTAATAAACTTCCTGCGGTTGAGATGAGTCATGATGCTTGAGTTAAAATTTGATTGATGCGTTTCCGGGCTGATATGTCCAGGTCCCGGGCATTATAAATATAATCAAATGACCGGGACAAATGCAGCACTTGCACTGGTGAAACTTTCACAGCTATTCAGATACTCTAAAGTCTCCGCGACAAAACGTTACCCTGGAATCAACAGGGAAGAACCGTCGTGATGATTAATAACACGGCTCACTGGCATCAGGAAAGAAGTCCCCACCCAATTCTTCACATTCTTTTTGGGTCACATCATCCACACACACCATATCTCCCAGGGATGTATCGAAGTAGGTGCAAACACCACTATCCCGAAAGAGCCCGCAGTCGCTGATTAACAATATAAGGCCAAGGAACCCTA
>JAHEEC010000191.1 GCA_024640885.1 Bacteroidota bacterium
CTTCACCAGCTGGCCCAGGGCCGAGAGAAGACAATAGAGCCCTTCATCGTAGATCCGTGGCGAGTGGGGCATGGCAAGCTCATCTGCAATGATTTGATTTGCTTCCACATCCATCACGATCCCACCTCCTGCCTTATTCTTTCGCCAGCCTTCAAAAGTATCGGTTTGTCCAAGTGCGGTGGTGTATTTGGGTTTCCCATCCAGGAATGCCATCCCGTTCAGGTGGCACCTGTCCTCGGGTGCCAGCCGGGAAATAAACGGGGGCATCCAATCCGGTTTAAAGCTGTAATCCGAATCGACCCTGGCCAGGCACGAAAACCTGGTATTGACCGCCCACAGCTCATTGCCCGACCATTCAAGGTCATGCATATCCACATGTCCCGTATAATAGCTGGCCCTTGGAAGGAACAAACCGTCATAGGTATTTGGTTTCGGTGGATAGCTGGCCGCAAGTTCGGGAGAGTTGGATAGCACGATCACTTCATCCTGGACCGCGATGGCCATTTTACCCCCTTTTATGGCTATTCCCATGGCCTTCCTGAAATTCCTTGGCAGCTGAATAAGATCCTCGTGGTTGGTGGCTGAAATAAAGACCACCTTTCCTGCCTGGTAAGTGCTGATGGCAATGGTCACGTTCAACTGCATGAGCAGCTCGGGAATATTGGGGGAGAACTGGCATGAGAAAGGGGGGAGGGGCTGAGCGGTCATTTACAAATTATTTCCAGTTTAAGAGAGGAAACTCAACGTATTCCCTATCAATGTACAAAATTCTTTTAATTTAGTAGAGTAATTTAACATTGCATTGTGACATGGCCCCTCACCATGAAGGGGATCCGGTTTCGATGCTCACTCCAACATTTGCCATGAAAAAGAGATTATTCGCATCGTTGTTCCTTGCTCTCATGCTGCTGTCAGGCGGAATGAATTTATGGGGCCAGGAGGGAGAATGGATCAGTTTGTTTGACGGTAAAACACTGGATGGCTGGTCAGTCCACAGTGGTTTTGCAAAATACAGGGTCGAGGATGGAACCATCGTGGGAACCGCTGTGAAAGGCAGTCCCAATACATTTCTATGCTCGGACCGCGAATTCGGTAATTTTATCCTTGAGTTTGAGGTGTTCCTTGTGAGTCCCGAACTGAACTCCGGAGTACAGTTCCGGAGTATGATCGCCGGGGAGGAGATGGTCTTCTGGTTCAGGAACGAGGAGGGCGCAATGCGACCTACCACCATCCCTGCCGACCGGGTTTATGGATACCAGGTGGAGATTGCCACCGAAACAGGAGGCAGTTCAGGGGGAGTCTATGATGAAGCAAGGAGGGCAATGGTAAGTCCGTGGTGGCCAGTTAAAGGGTCAGAGGGCAGCAAGGCTTTTAAAAACGGCCAATGGAATAAATACCGGATCGAATGCCAGGCTGATCACATCCGTACGATCGTGAACGGAGTGGTTGTTGCTGATTTCAGGGACGGGTTGAATTACAGCGGGATCATCGGCTTGCAGGTACATGATGTGGGGCAGGATCCTGCCCCGTATGAAGTGAAGTGGAGGAATATCCGGATCAAGCCCCTTGATTGAAACTGTTCTTTAACCATGAAAATCAAAACCATCCTCCGAAGGGGACTGATCCCCCTGGCGGCCCTTTTGTGCATCTCCCCGGTCGTGGCACAAAACCAGTTTGAGGTCCTTGTATACACCCAATCGGACCAGTACCACCAGGAGTCCCTACCCGTCGGGATCCAGGCATTTGAAAAGATGGCCCGGGAACATCGCTTTGGCCTCACCTGGACCATGGACGCCGGCATATTCACGGATGAAAAATTGAAGGATTTCGCCACCGTTGTTTTCTTCAATTCGAAACCTGACCAGTTTTCAGAGGAACAAAAGGCAGCATTTCAGGGTTATATCCGACATGGAGGAGGATTTGTGGGGATCCATGTGGCATCCACCACAGAAGGAGCGTGGCCCTGGTACAACAGGCTCGTGGGCAGGATCTTTACCGACCATCCCCGGATCCAGTCAGGGATCCTTGAGGTCATGGACCCCGATTTTCCTGCCACGTTCCATCTCCCTGAAAAGTGGATATGGACCGATGAATGGTACAATTTCAGCGAGCCCACCACAGAAGGGCTCAGGGACATTCTGAAAGTGGATGAAAATAGCTACGAACCCACCCTGGGCTTCGGTACGCCCATTACAGGGATGGGCAATTTCCACCCCATTGCCTGGTACCACGAGTTTGACGGGGGGCGCTCATTCTACTCGGCCCTGGGCCACCATCCTGAACTCTATGAAGATGAGCGACACATGGAGTTCATTTACGGAGGGATCTTCTGGACAGCCACGGGACGGGGATCCTCTGCAGACAATCAACCCGGAGGTCAGTAGCACAGCAGAACAGGACCTCATTCGGGCTCAGCTTCAAAGAACGAATCACATAAAAATCCTGACATCCCCTGCCATCATGAAACTGAAAATAATCCTTTGGTCAGCCCTGGTAACCGGATCAGTGCTGGGTGTATTTATTGCAGGTGCAGCAATCTTTGCAGGCGCTTACTTTTTAGATGGAGTGACCAATGAAACCCAGCGGGTCATTGATATGGAATTGATAGAGGAGGCTCTTGGTTTACTGGCAGCATTCCTGATCGTTGTGGCTGTGGTTATCGCATGGTTCAACCATCGGTTGGGGGGTATATTAATCTTTGCTTTTTCCATTCTCCATATTCTATTTGGGTATGAACCTGAAATCGCGTGGCTGCAAATTGCAATCCTGCCAGTTGGTCCTCTGCTTCTTTTATATGTGTACTACAATAAACGGCTTCTGACCAGGTAATTTCAGCAAAATCAAAGAGAATGCCGGTATGCTGGCCGCGCCAGGATGCGGTATAATATACTTCAGCACAGGGTCTTACTGCCTCACGCCAGGGAGGTTATTATTTCTAAACCAATGGCATGCATGTTGCTTAGTTTATGCTGTTTCATGCAAATAGAGTGGAAGATGGAATAAAAATAGGAATGTATTGAGTAATTTTACTGAAGACGAACCTGACCAAAAAGAGTGATCGTTGACTTTTACAAATCCCATATATTCGATCCTTTACATCGACGAAGCAGAGAAAAACCTGGCCAGGTTTAAATCTACCTTCGGTCAGGATTATCACATCTTTACTGCCACTTCGGGTAAGGCCGGGTTGAAGATCATGGAGCAAAAAACCATTCAGCTGGCCATCACGGATCAACAAATTCCCGATATGAGCGGGATTGATTTCCTGGAAAAGATCCTGATCCTGTACCCAGATTGCATGCGGATGATCATGACCGGATCCAGTGATAAGGATGCCATCATACTGGCATTCAACAAAGGGAACATATACCGTTATGTGGCTAAACCCTGGAATTTGGAGGATCTTAAAATGAGCATAGACAGTGCCATGGAGGTCTATAACCTGAAGATCCAGAACAGAGACCTGATCAATAACCTGGAAGATGCCAAACGGAATCTTGAGCATAAGGTGATTGAAAGGACCCGGGAGATAGAGCAGCAAAAAATAAACATTACCGACAGCCTGCATTATGCAAGCCGGATCCAGAAAGCCTTGATGCTTCCTTCGGAGGAACTGGAGAAAATCATGCCTTACCATTTCGTCCTGAATAAACCCAAGGACATTGTAAGCGGGGATTTCTACTGGGTAGCGAGGAAAGGGGACAGGCTGATCATTGCTGTGGCCGATTGTACCGGACATGGAGTTCCCGGAGCTTTCATGAGCATCCTTGGGATCAATTTTCTGAATGAAATAGTAAACAACTTTGACGGTCCCCGTGCCAATGAGATCCTAAATGAACTTCGGGACCAAATCATCAGAGCCCTTGGTCAGACTGGTCAAAGGGACGAGACCAAGGAGGGGATGGAAGTGGCATTGTGCGCAGTAGATTTTAAGAAAAGGGTGGTACAATTCTCAGGTGCCTTTCGGCCGATTTACCTGATCAGCGGGGGCGAGCTCAGTGTAATCAAGGGCGACCAGATGCCCATCGGTATTTATGAGGAGGAAAAGCTGTCTTTTAACAACAAGGAGGTTCCCTTTAAGGAACACGACATGATCTATCTGTTCACTGACGGTTATGTGGACCAGATAGGAGGTTTACAGCGGAAAACTTTCAAATCCATACGATTCAAAAAGTTGCTCAAAGAGATCAGCCACAAGCCCCTGAATGAACAAAAATCCATTCTGAGAGAGGAGCATGAGATATGGAGGGCCGGTCAGGAACAGATCGATGACATTCTGATCCTGGGGGTGGAACTCACCACAAGGCGGCAGGCTTAAATAA
>JAHEEC010000082.1 GCA_024640885.1 Bacteroidota bacterium
GGTTGACTTCCAGGGTGACGACATCTGGGTGGCCACCTCCCACGGCCTCAGTCATGGCACACGGATTAAATAATTAAAAAAAAAACAGTGATGAAGTCCTATATGAAAATGAATATTTTAAGGAGATCCTTGTGGACCCTGTGCACCACTATCCTGCTGTGGCTTCCAGTATCCCCGACACAGGCGCAGAACCAGGGAACGAGCTATGGGAATACGCCAAAGGAGCTGGTTCCCTATGGGAATTACCAGGATGCCTATGTAAATTTCTTTGACCAGCCACAGCCTTTCACGGGATCGGGCCGTGACAAGAAACCCCCTGCCGGACTGGAAGAGGTGCTTATCGGTTTCCTGGGCCCCCTGGATGGAGATGTGCTTGTACCAAAGGGGATCCAGATGCTTCAGGGTGCCTCCCTTGCCGTAGACGAGGCCAACGCACGGGGCGGCTATAAAGGCCTGCCATACAGGATCGTGGAACACAATGACGTGGGACTCTGGGGCGCAGCGGCCAACGAGGTGGTAAAGATGAGCGATGAAGGGGTTTGGGCCTTCCTGGGCACCATCGATGATATCAATTCGCACGTGGCACTCCGGATAGCCTTGAAACTGGAACTCTTCATGGTCAATACAGGCGATCCCGATCCGACGCTTACCGAGACCAGGATCCCCTGGCTGGTGCGTTGCATCAGTGATGACCGGCAGAGCAGTTATGCCCTGGTTGAATACATTTACAAACAAAAGGGATATAAGCGGGTGGCCATGATCCGCTCCAACAACAGGTATGGCAGGGTTGGGATAATGGAGTTCACGGATGCCGCCCTCAGGGTGGGCAATCCCCTCGTGCTGGAAGTAAGGTATGAAGTGGGAGAAAAAAGTTATGAAACCCAGCTGGAAAGGATCAGGAACTCTAATCCTGATGCCGTGGTGATCTGGGGGAATGCGCTGGAATCCGGACTCATCCTGAACCAGATGCGGAAAATGGGGATGAACTATCCCGTAATCGCTTCAGACCGGGTGGTGACCCCTGAGTTTCTTGAAATCACGGGGAAAAATGCAGAAGGAGTGGTATCCACCTGTCAATACAATCCACTCTCAGACAATCCGAAATTAAAGAATTTCACAAAAAACTACCGGGCCAGATACGGACAGGATCCTGATGTATTTGCGGCCCATGCCTATGATGGCATGAATCTGCTCATTGAGGGCATCCAGAAAGCGGGCCTGAACCGGACCCTGATCAGGGATGTGCTTTCCGATCTGAACACTTTTCAGGGGTATGAGGGAGTCACGGGTGAAATCATATTTGATGCTTCCTTCAACGACATCGGAGCCATCTGGATGGCAAAAGTGAAGGACGGGGCCTATGAATACTCACCTGCTTCCATCGAGTAGTAAACCGGCCGGGCATATGCTTTAGAATAGTTCACTACCATCTCGGCCCTTTTTTATATATATTGGACGGCTGATTATTATTGTACATACCATTTGAAAGCATGTGATGGAAATGGAAACGGTAGCTACACATTCAGAACCCAGGACCGGTCCGAGGCTTACGAGCCGAAGCATGAACCCGGAAGGGACCGTTGTCAACGTGGGTGGAGTTCCCATAGGCGGTAAGGAGATTGTGGTCATGGCAGGACCCTGCGCGGTTGAATCCCTTGAACAGCTCAGTGTCACCGCAAGGATCGTCAGGGATCACGGCGGAGCGGTACTGAGGGGAGGTGCCTTCAAACCCCGTACTTCACCATACAGTTTCCAGGGTCTTGGAGAGGAGGGCCTGAAGTTGCTCGGACAGGTGAAGGGGGAAACCGGCCTGCCGGTGGTTTCAGAGGTGATGGATACCAGGGAGGTCGAAAATGTGGCAAAGTATGCGGATATCCTCCAGATCGGTTCCAGGAACATGCAGAATTTCCCTTTGCTGAAGGAGGCGGGTGACAGCAGGGTCCCCGTGCTGTTAAAAAGGGGCATGATGGCCACCATTGAAGAGTACCTCTTTGCGGCAGAATATATCCTGTCACGGGGAAATCCCTCCGTAATCCTTTGCGAGCGAGGGATCAGAACCTTTGAATCATCCACCAGGTTTACCCTGGATCTGAATGCCATTCCAATTCTGAAACATGAGACACATCTGCCTGTCATCGTGGATCCAAGTCACGGTACCGGTCACAGATGGCTGGTTCCCTCCATGGCAAGGGCAGCGTTGGCAGCAGGTGCGGACGGACTTCTTATGGAGGTTCACTATTGTCCCGAAGATGCGTTGTGCGATGGTACCCAGGCGCTCTACCCGGAGGACTTCGGCAAACTGATGGAGGAACTCCGGAAAATTGCGGCTGCAGTGGGAAGAAGTATATACGTTCCCGCATAATCCAAGGAATTGTCCCCTTTCGTAAGATATTTGTTGCTTGTGCTTCCGGCGCTCTCCTGCGGAGGATTCCAGGCCCTCGCCGCACAGCAGCAGCCGGTGAAAATAGGAATGTTGATCACTGACCGCTCCCGGGCGGAGGTGGTGGATGCCGCCCGGCTGGCCATTGATGAGGCAAACGATGGACGGGAACCTGGCGGAAAGCGCTTCGAACTGGTGGTCCGGACCACAGAGGGACCCTGGGGTGCCGGATCAAAGGAGTCGGTGGCCCTGGTCTATGAGGACAGCGTGTGGGCCATCCTTGGATCCGTGGACGGACGGAACGCGCACCTTGCCGAACAGGTGGCAGCCAGGTCCCATATCACCTATCTTGAGACCCGGGCCACCGACCCCACGTTAAGCCAGGCGTATGTTCCATGGTTCCTGAGATGCGTTCCCAGCGACGACCAGCAATCAAAGGCAATCCTTGGAGACCTGTCCGGCCCCGGGGAGGTGCCCCTGGCGGTCCTTTATACCTCCGGATATGACTCCCGGATGGCCCTGAAAAGTTTCCAGAGGATCGCCGCTGCACTGGAGGATGGTCCCCGGATCATCCCCATCCACATGGATAGCCTCACTCCCCTGCAGGTGCTTGGGGAGTTGAGCCACAGCAAGATTCATCACCTTGTCATTACCGTTCATTCCCCGGGATCCATGGAAGTCGCTTCCCACGCGGGGAAATCGGTGCCGGGAATCCGGATCTACGGCACCCATGCCTTTGCAGCCGGGATTGATCCTGCGCTCCCGCCCGGTGCTGCCGGTGAAACATTGAAAATGGTGTCCGCTAACTCCCTGTTAAATCCGGAGGGGGAGAGATTCAGGTCATCGTACCGAAACAGGTACGGGAAGCTCCCCGGGATCGATGCGTCATACGCCTATGACGGCATGTGCCTGATCATACAGGCCATTCAACGGGCCTGGCCCGAAAGGGAGTCCGTCAGGGATCATCTCAGGCAGATGCATTTTTCCGGGGTCACCGGTCCCATCTCTTTTGATCCACTGGGGAACAGGGAAGAAAAGATCATCCTCGGGGATATTGAGAAGGTTCTCCCGGTCAGGGGGGAGTGAAATTCATGTGACCTATAAAAAGATCCTGAAAGCGGGGTTCCGACTCCAGGTTCACATGGGATATCTTCACAAGCGCAGCTTCGGCAATGGAAGGATCTGAGAAGAGCAGCATCTTGGCACCCATCAGCGCCGTGTTTCCCCTTTTGATAATGCGATCATGGGTGAATCCTAGCATCCCGGTTCCAACCAGGTTCTCCACATTGATGTAGGTGCCGAATGCACCCGCAATGTAAACCGATGCAAGATCTTCCGGCATTATGTGCAGCCTGTCCAGCAGGATCTCCAGCCCCGATGCGATGGCGGCCTTTGCCAGCATGAATTCCTGGATATCCTTCTGTGTGATTCCCACTCCGCCTGCGAGCATGATCTCCGGTTCGCCAGAGAGGATTTCGCCATAATCTCCCAGGTGTCCGGCCCTTAGAAAACCCGCAACCGCATCGATAAGTCCGCTG
This sequence comes from Bacteroidota bacterium, assembly GCA_024640885.1. GTDB lineage: Bacteria > Bacteroidota > Bacteroidia > Bacteroidales. The sequence goes on from JAHEEC010000082.1 coordinate 3,919, forward strand.
CCGCAGATGCCCTTCGGGTCCCCGTTCCCGATCACCCTGCAGTCCCACCCCCCTGAAACCGGCACCACCGAGGAGATGGCTCCCGATACAGCCAACATTCCCCGTGATATTTTAGCCCCTTCAAAAGCAGGCCCTGCAGCAGTGGAGGCACACAACAAACTCCTGCGGTTTCCCACCACAATCTCACCGTTGGTGCCCAGGTCGATCAAGACGGAATATGCTTCCAGTTCGTGCATCCCCGTGGCCAGGATCCCTGCCAGGATATCACTGCCCACAAAACTCCCAATGGATGGATAGAATAAGATCTGGTTGCAGGGGAACTTCCAATGAAGTTGATCTGGAGCAAAACGCTTCAGGCCCAGCTCTTTCGATTCAAAAGGGTAGAAGGACAATGCCCTGATATCAGAGCCGCAGAAGAAGTGCTGCATCACGGTGTTGCCGACAATGACGACCTTTTCCAACGATCCGGTTCGTCCGGCCATCATCCGTTGGATCATCTCTCCGATGAGGTCCCTGATCATCCCGGTCATTGAGTCAATCCCCAGTTCCAGAGCAGATTCCAGCCTGGATATCAGGTCACTGCCATATTTCCGCTGGGGATTCAGGGATGTTTCCACTGCCAGAACCTTTGCCGATTGAAGGTCCAGAAGCTGGGCCACAAGCGTGGTGGTACCCAGGTCAACTGCAATCCCGAGGCCCTGACCAGGGTTGAATTCAAACAGCGATTCATCTGCCTGAATAATGGTCTCATATTGTTCAACTTCCAGGAGCAGGTCTGAATCACAATTGCTCATGCAGGCAAGCCTCCAATCCGGGGGGAGGTGCAACCTGTCCAGCATGGACTGGTGTTCAGGGCCGGTCTCGATTTTTCCCCTGAGCACACGGACCCTGCATTTTCCACAGGTACCCTTTCCTCCACAGGGAAACTCCACACCCACATTCTGTAAGATGTCCAGCAGCGGGGAACCCTTCCTGGTCAGGATCTCCTTTCCAAGAGGGTGCAGGCTTACGGTTACCTTTTTCAACGGCTATGCAGCGATCTCTTTTAAATATTCAACTGCGCCCCTTGGATCGGGAGAGTAAAAATCGGCGCCTATTTTAGCCCGGAAATCGTCATTCAGCGGAGCGCCACCCACGAGTACCCTGGTACCCGGATGGTTCTCTTTTATTTTTTTTACAATCACCTCCATGTTGGCCATGGTCGTGGTAAGAAGTGCTGAAAGCCCCACAACTGCACCCGGGTTATCTGCAACGGCCTGGCTAAATGTATCTTCGTTCACATCCACTCCCAGGTCAATGATGCTCCAACCTCCCCCTTCGACCATCATGGCCACCAGGTTCTTTCCGATATCGTGAAGGTCGCCCTTGACCGTACCAATAATGAACGTACCCTTTGTCTTTACATCCCCCGACTGGAAAAAGGGTTTCAGGTGGCTCATGGCCGCCCCCATGGCTTTGGCCGACATGAGCATCTGGGGAACAAAGATCTTGTTTTCGGAGAATTTCTGCCCCACCCGGTCCATGGCGGGAACCAGTGCCTCGCTCAGGATACTGGTAGGATTCACACCACTTTCGATGGCCTCCCTGGCCAGCTCATCCGCTCCATCCTGGTCCTTCATTTGAGGGGGATAGGGGGAATTCCGATTCACCTTGCCGAATTCTACGGCCGCACCGAGTTTGTCAAGTATGGACTCCATTGATTAACGATTTAAAGATTAGTGATTTGCTTCATACTGAGTTATGTAAAAATAACCATTTGGTCAGAAAATGTTGAAAAAGTCACATCTATTATTAATGCTATTTTAACATAATTACTAAATTTATATAATATTAGATTAGGATGAGGGAATTGCTAGAGCAAATTAAGCTGAATCCGGAGGAATCTTTCTTTATCGGCATTTTTCAGGACCACATTGATAAAAATGCATGGCACTACCACCAGGAATTTGAGCTCAGCTTTATTACTGAGGGATCCGGCAAACGGATCGTGGGCGATTCCATCGAATCCTTTCATCCGGGTGACCTGATTTTTATCGGTCCCAGGCTGCCCCATGTCTGGTTCCCGGAAGATTCAAACAGAAGACAGCACTCCGGGAGAACACTCGAATCGGTGTATATGCTCTTCAACCATGATGTGTTACCGGAGGGACTTATGAATTTGCCTGAATTTTACAATGTAAGAAAGGCCGTGGGGCTTTCGGAGAGGGGGATCCGGATTACAGGGGAGACACTGAATGACGTGAGCAGCATCATGCTTCAGCTTCCCTATATGGACCGGATGAAAAGGTTGATGTTCCTCTACGAGATCATGGACCTGATCGGCAGGAGCAGCTCCTTCTCCTACCTGGCCAGCTCCGACTATGTAAAAACAAAATTTGATTCGACCCACAACCGGATTCACAGGATTCATGAGTACCTGATGAAGAACTACATGCAGAAGATTGACCTGGACCAGGTGGCAGAGATCGTACACATGGCCCCCGCCTCCCTCTGCAGGTTCTTTAAATCATCCACGGGTCTCACTGTGTTTGAATACCTGAACAAGATCAAGATTAGCTATGCATGCCAGTTATTGCTGAACACAGAACTGAATATCATGGATGTAAGTTTTGATTGCGGATTCAACAACCTGAGCCACTTCAATAAACAATTTATAAAATTCATGGGCAAAACGCCCAGTCAGTTCAGGAAGCTGCGTGAAACCCAGCGGACTTTGGTTGGAACGGAATAATAATATAGATTATGCATATTTCTATGAATATGTTAATATAGCATCAGATATGGAAAAACAGGGTGCACTATTTGCGGCAGGAATTAAATAGATTTGAACCTTCAGAGGGACTCCCATTTAACAGCAAAACATGAATGATCTGGAAATCGCAAGAAAAGTAAAGCTCCGTCACATCTCTGAAATTGCAAGGCAATTCGGAGTTGGTGAAGAGGATATTGAAATGTACGGGAAGTACAAGGCCAAGATCCCCCTCTCCTTTATTGATGAAAAAAAAGCAGCCCGGAGCAACCTGATCCTGGTATCGGCTATCTCCCCCACTCCTGCGGGGGAAGGAAAAACAACCGTTTCCATCGGGTTGTCCGAAGGATTGAACAGGGTAGGGAAGAAAACCACGGTGGTGCTCAGGGAACCCTCACTGGGTCCTGTATTCGGGATCAAGGGAGGTGCCACCGGTGGAGGGTATTCACAGGTGCTTCCCATGGAGGATATCAACCTTCATTTCACTGGCGATTTCTCTGCCATCGAGAAGGCACATAACCTGCTTGCCGCTGTTATTGACAACAATATCCAGAGCAAAACCAACGGATTGGGCCTCGATCCCCGGACCATCCACTGGAAAAGGGTCATCGATATGAATGACCGTTCCCTGAGGAGGATCATCGTTGGACTGGGCGGAACCACTTCGGGCATTCCGAGGGAAACGGGATTCGATATCACGGCTGCGTCAGAGATCATGGCCATACTTTGCCTTGCAGGGGACCTGCATGACCTGAAAATAAGGTTGGGAAATATTTTCATTGGGTATACCTTCCAGAAAGAGCCGGTCTTTGCTCGTGACCTGAATGCCGCCGGCGCCATGGCCGCTCTGCTGAAGGATGCCATAAAACCCAACCTTGTGCAGACCATTGAGGGCAATCCGGCCATCATCCATGGGGGGCCCTTTGCCAACATTGCCCAGGGTACCAATTCAGTGATAGCCACCCGGATGGCCATGACTTTTTCCGATTATACCGTGACCGAAGCAGGCTTCGGATTTGATCTTGGAGCTGAGAAATTTTTCGATATCAAGTGCCAGAGCGCCGGCCTCTCACCCAAGACAGTGGTCCTGACCACCACCATCAGGGCCCTGAAATACCATGGTGGGGCGGCACTTGACGCCCTTACCCAACCCAATCCGGATGCAGTGAAAAAAGGATTGCCCAACCTAGAAAAGCACCTGGAGAATATACTCCAGTTCAACGTGACCCCCGTGATCGCCATCAACCGGTTCAATTCGGACAGCGATGAAGAAATTGCCATCGTCATGGAAAAGGCCAGTTCCCGCGGGATCAGGTGCGCGGTGGCAGATCTGTGGGCAAAGGGGGGAGAAGGTGCCATCGAGCTGGCAAAAAAGGTGATTGAAGTGGTGGAGACAGATCCCCCTGTTTTTGATCCCATGTACGACTGGAACTGGGAGGTAAAGAAGAAAATTGAGACCCTGGCCACGAAAATTTACGGGGCCGAGTATGTGGATTATTCCCCCCAGGCAAACGACGATCTGAAAAAGATCCATTCACTGGGCCTGGACCACCTGCCCATATGCATTGCAAAGACCCAGAAATCATTGTCTGATAACCCGCTATTGCTGGGAAGGCCCAAAGACTTCATCATTACGGTGAGGGAAATTGAGATCGCCTCCGGTGCCGGGTTCCTCATCCCCATCACGGGGAACATTATGAGAATGCCCGGCCTTCCAGCACACCCCGCCTCCGAAAGGATCAATATCGACAATGAGGGAAACATTACGGGCCTGATATAAAAAGCCCGTGAAAACAGAAATTGAAAACTGAACGCGCATGAAAACTGTTTTAAAGAGCAAATCCAGGGAGGTGATCATCGATACCAAGGGCCCTGTGGTGATCATTGGCGAAAGTATCAATCCAACCCGCAGGAAGAGGCTGGTGGAGACCCTCTCCAAGGGCAATTTCGAATATGTCCTGCAACTGGCCGCTTCCCAGGTGAATGCGGGGGCTGATGTGCTGGATGTGAATGTGGGATATCCGGGAGTGGATGACGCAGCCCTGCTGCCCAGGACGGTCATGGCCATCCAGGAGAAGATGGACGTCCCCCTCTGCCTGGATTCACCCAACCCGAAGGCCATTGAAGCAGCTTTGAAGGTGGTTGAAGGGAAATGCCTGATCAATTCCGTCAATGGAGAGGAGAAATCGCTCCAGGCCATTCTTCCCATGGCACGGGACCACCATGCGGCCGTGATCGGCCTGACCATGGATGATGACGGGATCACGCACGATCCCGAAAAACGATTCAGGATCGCAGAAAAGATCCTTGAAAGGGCGGTCCAAACAGGGATCAGGGAGGAGGACGTGGTGATCGATCCGCTGGCGATGGCTGTCAGTGCAGATCCCAATGCCTGTATGGTCACCCTGCAGACCATCAAACTGGTCCATGACAGGTTGGGATTAAATATCACCCAGGGAGCCAGCAACATCTCATTCGGCCTGCCCAACCGGGATGTATTGAACAGTGCGCACATGACCCTATCCATTGCCAACGGGCTCACGTGTCCCATCGCCAATCCGGCAAAGATCACTGCCCTGGTCAGGGCCACTGACCTGATCCTTGGAAGGGACGACTACGCCATGCGGTTTACGGAGTACTTTCACAGCCAGGAGGCCGGGGAAGGATCACAGTGACTTTTCCATAAAATAGAAAATCATGGCCCTGTTTACCCCCGGCAGAAGATGGCAGCCACCGTTCTTTCCCTTTAAGAGAGAGCCCTTCGGAAAAAGGCTGCTCAGGAAGACCGAACGCTGGATCAAAGGACCTCTTTTCGGTTGCCGGATGTGCGGGAACTGCCTTTTGCAGGAGACCGCATTCATCTGTCCCATGGAGTGTCCCAAGGGAATGCGCAACGGACCATGCGGAGGATCCACTTCCGAAAAATGCTATGTGGATGAGACACGCCCCTGTATCTGGTACCGGATCTATGAAAGGGCACATAAAATGGGCAGGGAGGAAATGTTGCTGGAAGTGTTGCCACCGCTGGACTGGGATAAAGTGGGCACAGAGACCTGGGGGGATGTGTTGCGTTCGGTTCGAAGGTCAGGCACCTCCGCCTTCCTGAAAAGCCGGTTTTCAAGTGATCCGGTAAAGAGATCAGGTGCCTGGGAATCCGTATTTAAGCCGGTCCGCCAACCGGATTGGTGGATGGGAGATTCCCTCTACCACCCTCCGGCCTATGACGAACCTGTCTCCGAACTGGAACGCCGGCTGCGCTCCGGCAGTTTCGTGGTGACCGCAGAGGTGGCACCACCCCTCGGCACCGCCACGGGGAAACTGAAACGGGATATCGAAATGATGAAGGACCTGGTGGCCGCTGTCAATTTTACGGACAGCGCCTCGGCCAGTCCGCGCATGTCCAGCATGGCCTGCAGCAAAGTGGCCGTTGAGCTGGGAGCCGATCCCGTACTCCAGATCGCTGCCAGGGATAAGACCCGCAGCGGATTGCAGTCAGATATCGTGGGCGCCAATGTGATGGGGGTCCATAATGTGCTTTGCATCACCGGGGACAATGCCCGGATCGGACCCTCCCCCACCAGCAATACAAATATCCTGGACATGGATGCCGTTCAGATGCTATGGATCCTCCGAAGGATGAGGGACGAGGGAATCTATCTTGATGGCAGGAAAATGAAATCCCCGCCAAAGCTGTTCCTGGGAGCTGCTGCCTCTCCCTTTGCATCAGAACCGAAGTTCCAGGCCCTGAGGGAAGAGAAGAAGATCAATGCGGGGGCCCAGTTCTTTCAGACCAACCTGATCTTTGATCCGGAGGGAATGGAGCGGTGGCTCGAATCCCTTGATAAAAGGAATATCCTGGATAAGGTGTATATCCTGGCCGGCATAACCCCGATCCGGAGCTTCAGAATGGCCCGGTACCTGCATCACCACATCCCGGGGGTGACGGTTCCCCGGCACATACTGAACCGCTTTGAAGAGTCACGGGAGGATGACCACGAGGAGATTGGAGTGGAGATTGCACTGGGGACCATTGAAAAGATCAGGACCGGGAAAGGCATCAACGGAATCCATCTCATGTCGGTGGGATGGGAGACCATTGTACCGCGCATTATTTCTGAAGCCGGACTTTGAAAATTCTTACAGATACCCACTTTCCGCCTCACAGGCCATGCCCGGCCCATTGAGTGCCCCCTGGCGCTCAGATTATCCTGAACGAGGCCGAAACCGAGCGGACCCCCAGTTCCTGGCTCCTTTCACCCGGGGATCCGTTCCCCAAATGGAGGGTATAGGTCCCGGGAAGCACCTGCGCCTTTCCATCTTCATTGAACTGCTCCAGTTCCTTCTTTCCAATTTCGAAGGTCACCGTAGTGGCATCCCCTTTCTTCAGGGAAACCCGTTGAAAGTTTTTCAGCGACCACAATGGCTGGTTGGAATCTGGGTCCGGAACTGTAATATAGAGCTGTACCACCTCGTCGCTGTCCACATCTCCAGTGTTTTTGATATCCACGGAGACCCTCAGGGTTTCATCGGCGCTAAGCTCCTCCTTGTCCAGGCGAAGGTCATTGAACCTGAAATCCGAATAGGAGAGTCCGTAACCAAAAGGATAGAGCGGGTTGGAAGTCATGTACCTGTAGGTTCTCCCCTGCATGGAATAATCTTCATAATCGGGAAGCTGATCAGCCGAAACAGGGAAAGTGAGCGGCAATTTACCCGAGGGAGACTCATTTCCAAAGAGTACATCGGCAACGGCATTTCCGCCTTCCTGTCCCGGGTACCACACCCACAGGATTGCATCGGCCAGTTCTTCCACTTCAGGCATCGTAATGGGGCTTCCGCCGGTCATGACCACGATGACAGGCTTGTTATTCCCCGCCTTCAGTTTCCTTAAATAATCCAGTTGATTGGAGGGCAGGTTCAGATCATACCTGTCCCCTTTGGTCGGGGAGGCGAGGGATTCGCCCTCTTCGCCTTCCATCAGCTGGGAGATGCCCATCACTGCAATGGTGGCCTCCACGGTTTTGGCATTGCCGGTGGACCAGTCAATGGGGTTGATGTTGTCCCAGTACTCAAGGACGCCCATGCTGTAATGTATCGTGGTCCCCGTGCTCACCCGTGAGGTGATCCCTTCCAGAAGGTTCACCATATTCTTGCTCATGCCATAGTAATTGCCCAGTAAAACTGTACCATTGTTGGCCTGGGGACCTGTGACAAAGAGGGTTTTCATGTTTTTATCAAGGGGCAGCACGCCATTATTCTTCAGAAGCACCAGGGATTTGACGGCAGCCTCGTATGCAATTTCGCCATGGGCATCCGAATTGACCACATCCTCATCGATATTCCTGAAGGGATTCATGGCAGGCGGATCAAAAAGTCCCAGTTCAAACCTGGTAATAAACAGGTTGGCCAGCCGCTGGTCGATGGTGGCTTCGGTGATCAATCCCCTCTCCAGGGCTTCCTTGAGGGCCGGATAGGAGTTCCCGCAATTGAGACTAATCCCGTAATTCAAGGCCATGGCTGCAGATTCGGCCACATCGGCCGTCACCATATGGCCCGTATGAAAATCCTGGATGGCCCAGCAGTCGCTCAGAATATGGCCTTTGAATCCCCACTCTTTCAACAGGATATCCTGCAGCAACAATGTGCTGGCACAGGCCGGTTCACCATTTACGCGGTTATATGCACCCATGACCGACTCCACATTGGCTTCGGTCACCAGTGCCTTGAATGCAGGCAGATAGGTCTCATAAAGGTCCTTCATGCCGGTCACTGCATCAAATTCGTGCCGCAATGCCTCAGGTCCTGAATGCACTGCGTAGTGTTTGGCACATGCTCCAGTTTTCAGGTACTTGGGATCGTCTCCCTGCAAACCTCTGACCACCTCAATTCCAAGCTGTGAGGTGAGGTAGGGATCCTCCCCGTAGGTCTCCATGCCCCTTCCCCACCTGGGATCCCTGAATATATTTACATTGGGTGTCCAGAAAGTCAGGCCCGCATACTGGGCATGATTCCCAAGGCGCTGGGACACCACGAATTTTGCCCGGGCCTCATCGGATACCGAAGTATAGATCCGGTGGATCAGATCCCTGTCAAAGGTGGCCGCGAGCCCGATGGGTTGAGGGTAGACCGTGGCACGTCCATTGCGGGCCACACCGTGGAGCGCTTCGCTCCACCAGTTATAGTCAGGAATCCCCAGCCTTTCAATGGCAGCTGCATTATGTGTCATCTGACCGATCTTCTCCTCAAGGGTCATCTCGGCGATCAACAGCTCCACCCGCTCCTGAAATGGCAACTCGGGATTATACCATGGAAAATCAAAGGCAGGTTGATCGGATACCTCACCCTTAGAACTGCAACCTGCAATAAATAGCGAGAACAGAAGGATGGCGGAGAAAATAGGAAAGCGACGAAACATGGGATTTGGTTTTAGTGGTTAGCCAAAGATAACAACTTGTAGCAAAAAAAAAAGAGGGGCAGAGCCCCTCTATTCACATCTGCGCAGAGTCCTACGCATCAATCTTGGCATACTTTGCATGCCTTTCGATGAAGTCCCTCCTGGGAGGTACCTCATCACCCATCAACATGGAAAATATCCTATCTGCCTCTGCAGCACTGTCAATGGTAACCTGCCTGAGGGTTCTGTTGGCCGGGTTCATGGTGGTATCCCAAAGCTGTTCCGCATTCATCTCACCAAGGCCCTTATACCGCTGCACATGCACCCCGGAATCCTTGCCTCCTCCCACTTCTTCAACGAAGGCTTCACGTTCATCCTCGCTCCAGCAATACCTTTCATTCTTGCCCTTCCTGACCAGGTAGAGGGGGGGCGTGGCAATGTAGAGGTGACCGCTCTTGATAAGTTCATTCATATACCGGAAGAAAAAGGTCATGATCAGTGTGGCGATGTGCGATCCGTCCACATCCGCATCAGTCATGATAATGATTTTGTGGTAGCGAAGCCTGGAGAGATCCAGCGCCTTGCTGTCCTCATCGGTCCCGATCTTCACTCCGAGTGCCGTGAAAATATTCTTGATCTCCTCGTTTTCAAAGATCTTGTGGGCCATGGCCTTCTCCACATTCAATATCTTTCCCCTGAGGGGCATGATGGCCTGAAAAGCCCTGTCCCTGCCCTGCTTGGCTGTACCACCTGCAGAATCACCCTCCACCAGGTAGATCTCGGTGAGTGCAGGATCCTTTTCGGAACAATCGGCCAGTTTACCTGGTAGTCCGGCCCCCGAAAGCACGTTTTTTCTCTGAACCAGTTCCCGCGCTTTCCTGGCTGCATGCCTTGCAGTGGCAGCAAGGATCACCTTGGAGACGATCTGGCGGGCGTCCTTGGGGTGCTCCTCAAGGTAATGGGCCAGTTCCGAACTGATGGCCTGGTCCACCACTCCCATGATATCGGAGTTGCCCAGTTTGGTTTTGGTCTGTCCCTCAAACTGGGGTTCTGCAACCTTCACCGAGATTATAGCCGTGAGGCCCTCCCGGAAATCGTCCCCGTTGATATCGAATTTAAGCTTGGAGAGCATCCCTGACTTATCCGCATAGGTCTTCAGGGTCCTTGTGAGCCCCCGCCGGAATCCCGACAGGTGCGTTCCCCCTTCAATGGTATTGATGTTGTTCACATAGGAGTGGACATTCTCTGAAAAGGATGTATTGTATTGCAGGGCGATCTCCACGGGTACTCCATTCTTTTCAGTCTCAATATGTACCGCATCTTCAATCAGCTTTTCCCGTGTGGCATCCAGAAAGGCCACAAACTCCTTCAATCCCTCCTCCGAGTAAAAATTGTCCTGCCGGTAACCATTTTCTCCATGCTGACCATTTCCGTTCCCGTTCCCGTTCCCGTTCCCGTTCTCTTCCTTTTCCCGCATATCAATGATATTCAGCTTAATACCCTTATTAAGAAAGGCAAGCTCCCTCAATCTCGAGGCAAGGATCTCATATTTGTACTCCAATACATTGAAAATGGTGGAGTCGGGTTTGAAGGTAATTACGGTGCCTCTTTTATCGGTGGTTCCAACCTCTTTCACAGGTCCATCCGGAATTCCCTTCTGATAGGTCTGCACATATATTTTTCCGTCCCTGTGGATCTCGGCCTTCAGGACTTCCGAGAGTCCGTTCACGCAGGAAACCCCCACTCCGTGAAGGCCCCCTGACACTTTATAGGATTCCTTGTCAAATTTCCCGCCGGCATGAAGCACGGTCATCACCACCTCCAGTGCTGATTTCCCCTCTTTCTCATGCATATCAATGGGGATTCCACGGCCATCATCGACCACGGTGACTGAATTATCTTCATTGATGGTTACATCAATCTTGCTGCAATGGCCGGCCAGGGCCTCATCAATGGAGTTATCCACCACTTCGTAAACCAGGTGGTGAAGACCCTTCTCGCTTACATCACCTATGTACATGGCAGGCCTCTTGCGTACGGCTTCAAGTCCCTCAAGCACCTGGATGCTGTCTGCAGAATAATCCTTGTTCACTGTTCCGCCTGCGCCTTTAATTATCTCTTCACTCATTTTTTTAAGCTTTGTCCCTTGGTTTGTAACTGCTCATAACCCGCGCAATACGGCGCCAGCCCACATCATTTTTCATGCTAATAAATCGTTGTGATTCTGCTCCCGGGGATCATTGCGTCAAAGGCGCGTTTCCCTCTTGTCCGAATTGCGGGAAATGAAATTTTTAAACATCTAACTATCAATCTCTTACCAGCCAATCTCTACCTCCTCGATGGTTCTGATAAAAATAGCAAAAATAATCGGTTTCACCATCTTTAAAACCCTTGAAAACCAGCGAAGTTATTAACAGAAAACGGGTGGGAATCCCGGGTTAATTCTTGGTGCCGAAATCCAGCTTGTGGGATACCTCCCTGACGACCCGCCTCGCAAGCCTGGGACCATGCCGCTCCATGAATGAAACCACTGATTCCCGGTCCCTTTTGGACAGCTCGCGGAGGGCCCAGGAGAGGGCCTTCTGGATCATATCGTGGTGGTCCCCCACAACCTTTTCGCAGACCGCAATGGTCCGGAGTGTGTCGCCCGTCCCCCCCCTTGATTTGAGGTTAAGGGCCACAGTGGAGACCACGGCCACCCTCCTCTCCCAGTGGTTGTCAGATCCCAGAAG
>JAHEEC010000192.1 GCA_024640885.1 Bacteroidota bacterium
CCAAACATCGCAGAGTAGCGATCAAGCTCGGGGGGCAGTGTTTCATATGCCAGGCGCCAGATTTTTCCTGTACTTGCAGGGAAGGCCACCGTGTTCTGGGGGGAGATGCTTCCGGGGATAAGGCAGACTTCATCGAAATTCACGCCATCATCGCTTACAAGCAGGCGCCTGTTCTTCTTTCCGCCGTCAAATTGTTCAAGCGCTGAGTGGTTAGCTCCGACCACGGCCATGGCCTTAAAGGTTTGCGGTGAGTCAAATTCGTACTGGAGCCAGAACTCCTCTCCCACATTTCCCGGTTCCAGGTAGCGCGTTGTGTTCAGATCTCCATCCGTTAAAAAAGCCAGGTTAAAATTCCCACCGCTGGTCCGGACGGAGGGATTTAAATCAGCAAGCGCCTGGTCTCCATCGGGCAACTTACAGGCAATAAGCATGGCATCCTTATAGTAATGAAGCACCTCACTGTTATCTCCAGGGAATAATAAACCTTCTGCTTCAATCCTGATATTTTGAAAATTGCCGGGAAGGTCTGATGGCTGTGGAAGAACTCCCTTAAAAACCTGTCCGCCTTCCACCAGGGTTTCGGTCCAGACGTATTTTTTCATGGCATCCTGTGCTTCAACCCAGGGCCCGCCTGTGACACTCCAACCCGGAGAACCTGCAATGGTCATCTCGAATCCCAGGCTGTCGGCCAGCTCTGTGGTAAATCTGAAAGCGTCTTTCCACTCAGCAGTCATGAATACCAGTGGGTTCTCTACAACTACCGGGGTGAACAGATTCGCATCGAAATTGTGAAATCCACGAATTCCGACTCGTTGCATCCATTCCAGGTCCTTTTGTATCCCTTCTTTGGTAATGTTTCCGTTCATCCAGTGCCACCAAACACGGGGCCTGGCATTGTCGGGCGGATTCTGAAAATCAGCTTCTAATTGACTGTCCGTACTTCCGGGGTTCTGATTACACCCTGTCGGGACGATCATGAGTGCTATCAGCAATAGCAGGGGCAGGTAGTTTCTTTTTCCAATACGTAAGGTTAGCATGGGTCTATTGTTTTTATTTACAATTCTGATTCAAAATGATAGTCTCCCGGCTGCAGCCGGAAAACAGCTTTACCGTTCTCAAAAGTTACGAAAGTTATTCCGGTAGTGGCTTCGATTGGAAGGTTATTTTCAGTAACACCTTCAGCTGAGCTGGCAGGTAAATAGAGCGTTGCCGAAGTGTTTGCAGGGACCGTCGCATCATAGCTTAGCAAGCCGTCCTTGTGTTCCCAGCGGCTATTTATTCGGCCATACATGGAATCATAATACCCTTCAGCCCAGGTCATCTCCCCGGTAGGATCGGGAGTGGGCTGCAGGATAAATTTCTTAAAACCGGGCTCCTCTCTTTCTATCCCCAGGGAATAGGCGATCATCCATTGCCCGACAGCTCCAAAAGAATAGTGGTTGAAGGAATTCATACTGTTGTTTCCCCCGAAACCATTTTCCACCGTATAACCGTTGAGGCGTTCCCAGATACTGCTTGCTCCCTGGTCAATTGAATATAGCCAGGAGGGATACTGGCTATTCTGCAACAGCCGGTATGCATGAGCATTATATCCCTTATCTGATAAAGCCTTGGAGATCCAGGCCGTGCCAATGAAACCGGTCATCAACGCGTATTCGGGGCGCAATACCCCGTCATCGTCTGTGTTTTGTCTTTCCACCGTTTCTGCCAGGTTCTTGGCCATCCGGGTTATATTTTCCTTATTGAAAGCACCCAGTGCCAGTCCCACCGCATAGGAAGTCTGTGTGTCGGCCAGTTTGAATTCCGGTGGGCCTGCAGGTGCAGGACCGAATCCACGACCGGTGATCAGGGCCATGGTCTTCCCCTGGTCATTGACAAAGGTGCTGTTAAAGAAATCCTTTCGTTCCTGGTACATCTCTTCGAAGCGGGCGGCATCTTCGTTTTTGCCAAGGACCCCGGCTACCTGCTTCATGATCCACAGGTCGAATACATGGTAGGCGGTGGTCAGGTAAGGGGTACCCAGTTGATTATTCTGAGGTCCCAGCCAGTCACCCAGCTGTCCGTCGCTGGTGATCCCGGTCTCTTCATCCAGGGTTCCGTCCAGGTAGTCCATATAAGCCACCATGGCATCATAATGTTCCTCGAGCAGGGCCACATCCCTGTATTGCTGGTATGCTTCCCAGGGAACGGTGATTCCCGCGCTACCCCAGAGCACCCCGCCAAAACCGCCGCCTATGGGAGCCACATCGGTGAATTTACCGCTGGCTTTCTGCACATCGCGCATGGCCAGCATATGCCTTCGGAGAAACTGGTTGGAATTGGAGACATAGGTGGCTGTCCTGGAAAACACCGAAATGTCGCCCGACCAACCCATCCGTTCATTTCGCTGGGGACAGTCGGTGGGAATGGTCAGGAAATTATCGATATTGGACCAGACCAGGTTGGACCAGAGCTGGTTCACCTTATCGTTGGAAGTCCTGTAATCAGCCGTAAGTTCCAGTACCGAGCTGATGGCGACCCCTTCCACATCTTCCAGGGGAAGGGGAGCATCGATCCCGGTGATCTCAATATACTGGTACCCCCTGGAAGTAAATTTGGGTTGAAAAACCTGGGTCCCATCTTTCATGATATAAAGATCCTGGCAGAGGGCCGCCCGGTAGTTTTCAGTCATGATCATACCCACATTATCACCCGATTCCTCCAGGTCGGGATAGAGCATCTCCGCAAACCTCAGGACCAGGGTGTCTCCCTTCACGCCATTTTGTAAAGTAATCCGGGGCACTCCCACCAGGTTCTGTCCCATGTTATAAACGTATACTCCCTCGCGAACTTCTTCCATACTCTGAGCAGTCAGGGTGGTATAGCGACCGGCATTGTTCCCGATCTGTGCGGTCAGTTTTACCTGGTCAAAATTAAATTCGGTGAGCTCGCCGGTGAACTCTCGCTCTTCTCCTGAGAAGCTGGTTCCTTCCAGTGAAACCACGAAAGCCTCTGTCCATTCTGAATCATCAAAAGCCGGCTCGGTCCATCCTTGAATAGCGTCTTCTTTAGTGGCATCGTAGATCTCACCCAGGTCGAGGCTGCTGTAAAGGATCGGGCCGCTGTTAAAATATTTCCAATCATTGGCCTTGCTTGTAATGACCTTTGTGGAGCCATCTCCGTAGGTGATAAGGAGTTTTACGAGGAGGGACTGACGGTCGCCGAAATGGTTCCAGATCGACCCGAAACTCAAAAGCCCGCTCCACCATCCTTCAGAGAGCATTGCACCCATGGCATTTGCCCCACGCCTGATGTTGGCAGTCACATCATAGGTCTGGTACATATGAGACTTATTATACTGAGTTTGTCCCGGATTAAAATAATCCTCCCCTATGCGCTCCCCATTGATAAATAACTCATAGATCCCCCTGGCCGTTACATATAAACGGGCCGATTCCACCTTTTTATCAGATTCAAATTCAGTCCTAAGCATGGGAGCTGAATTCCGGCTGGGATCTGCAACAGCAAATAAACCACTGGCTCCTCCGTCCGGCAAATAGGCCCCGTTTTCCACTGGGACTTTCCCGGCAAAAATCCCGCTATAGGGTGTGTTGAGATCTTCTGAGAAGAGAATATTATTGGGCATGCGGTCGTTATAGACCTCCACATTCGTAAACTCCGCCTGCTGTCCCGGATCCATGGCAAAACCCAAATCACAGACCATTCCAAAGGGAATGTAGTTTCCGCCCGAACCGATGGGATTCAGGTTGACCGTGGCACCGGCGGGTCCTCTTCTGAACCTGGCCATGAAGTCCTCTTGTTCATTTGTTTCCTCCTTTATAAAGAATTCCACTTCACCGTCCACTGTGATGGTGATACGGCCAAATGCACTCTGGATATCAAAATTATGTTGATCGTATTTGTTCCCCTGATGGATCACCGAGGATTTTATGTCGTAGCTCTTCAGGGGCACTTCGGGTGTATCGGTCGGGGCATAACCGGCCCTGTAGATATTCAGCCTGGCCAGCCCGTTGGCACTGCCGTCCACACCGGCAATATCAAGTTCCAGTTTGATATAGCTTTCACCGGGGCCATTTTCCAGCTGAAAAATATTTTTATGTTTATCCATCAGCCGGATGTCATTGGCGCCGTATACAAATGCTGCCCTGGTACTGCCTTCTGACAGGGTCAGTCCGTAACGCATTTTGAAGATCAGCTGGTAATCGGAATAGAAAACCAGGTCCTGGTCTCCGCCCCCGATCCACTGGGCTCCGCTCCATGCGGTAAGACCCGGATCCATCAG
>JAHEEC010000193.1 GCA_024640885.1 Bacteroidota bacterium
AGAGGGGTGCGTCAAGCGGCCAGCTTCTTTATCCCAACCCGGTGAAAAGGGGCGGGATGGTCTACCTGGAGGGGAACACCAAAGGTGAGTCCACGGAGTACCAGGTGTACGACAGCATGGGGAAACTTGCCTTAAGCGGATTTACCGGTTCGGGCCAGGCGGCCATTCCTACGGGCCGGCTGGACGGGGGAGTTTACTTTGTGAGGTTCCTGGGTGAGCGGGAGGCCTTCACGGGCAGGTTCCTGGTGTTGTAGCATCTGCAGCCCGGTCCGGGCATTCCCTCACAGGACCACCAGTTTTCTGATCTCCCGGTCATTTCCCCTGGTCAGTGTGACCAGGTAAACCCCGGTCCGGAAGAGCCCCCTGTCAATTTCCAGGTTTGTTTCCCGTGTGGATGTGGTATAGATAAGCATTCCAGAAAGTGTGGTGATCCGCACCTGCCTCTCTGCACGCTCCCCGAAACGGATGGTCAGGTTGCCCCCTTTCAGCGGATTGGGAAAGATCTCCATGGAAGGCATGTTGGTATGCTGAACGGATACCCCCAGGGTGGCGGCGGTGGCACTGTCGGACCAGGCCGAGGCGCCGTACCCGTTGACCGCCCTGATGATGTAGCTGTAATAGGTCCCCTTCCGTGCCACCGTATCGCTGAAAGTCTCCACGTCGGGATCCAGGGTCACCAGGGATTCCCAGCTGTTCCCTTCCCCCTGGGCACGCATGATCTCAAAACCCGTTTCATCGTCTGATCCGTCGCTCCAGGTGAGGTCGATCTGTGTTTCGGAAACTGTGGTGGCCTCCAGGTCTGCAGGGGCCAGTGGCAGGGAGCCCTCCCCGCCGCTTCCGACGGTCACAATGTGGTGCAGCAGGTTGATCCCGCTTTCCTCCTCCCAGGTGCCGGCATTGGCCAGCTGGATGGAGTAGGCCGGGTTTTCGGCAAGCTGCGGGTCTTTGTCAGGGAACCTCAGGGCCACGGTGTAGTTCCCTTCCGGCAGACCGGCCGGGATGTCCACTGTGCCCTCCGACTGGATCTCCCCGGGCAGCCAGAACCTGATGTCATCGTTTGTACCCGAGTATTCCATCAGGCTCCTCTCTCCTGTCACCGTGTGGGTCAGCACCACCTGGATGGGTTTGTATTGTGTGGGTGCGGCATACCCGCTGCTGAGGAAGCGGAAGGAGAGGTTCACAGGCGAACCGGGTACAGCGGAATCTGCCAGGGTGGCCGACACCAGGCTGATCCTGTAACCCAGGGAGATATCCACCTCCCCGAGGCATCCCTGCTCTTCCCATTTGCGGTAGACGGCCCGGTTGTAATCCCGGTTGAGGTAGGTCCAGTGGAGCTCGCTCATCCGCGGAATGCTGTTCACGCAATCACTGTAATTATTGGATGCGTCGCAGGTCTCTCCCCCTGTGATGGTATACTTGGTGGTCTCTCCCAGGTAGGCCAGGTCCGCTTCCAGTTTGGTGTAAGTGCCGTAATCGGTGGCATCTGCCAGAAAACAGTCGTTGTGGTGACCGATCCTCGACTTGAAGGATCCGTCGAAGGCCTCCTCGGCCGAAATGGGATCGGTGGTCCCTGCAAGGTTCTTCATAATGGCAGGGGTCCGGCCCTGCACGCTCACATGTTCGGGCAGGATCTCCAGGAGTTTCTCAACCAGGGTGCGCCTGTTGGCCTGGTGCGTGGAATCGGTGCCGAAACCCGGTTTCGCGAAGTTCTTGGTGTAGTACCACTCTCCCCAGGCCCCGATGAACCCTGCCTGCACCCCTGCAATGATATCCCCGTTGGCCTGGAGGACCTCCCGCAGGGATTCAATGTGTGAATAGACCTTTTCGGGGGTGGCATCCCACACGGCAGCGCTCTGGGAGGCACTGTAGGCGAACCTCACGATGCACTTCACACCGGCGGCCCGGATGGAATCGAAATCCGACTGCATCCTTTGAAGGTACTCGGCACTGACCTGGTCCAGTTCCAGGAATTCGTGCAGGTAGAATAGCCGGAGCACCAGGGTGATCTTGTCATCGACCCGGCTTTCGACCATCATTCTCCTGCTCAGGGGATGGTAAGTGGTCCCCAGGTTGGCACCCCCCGAATGGCTGTAATAGTCATCGTACCATCCCCGTTCGGGGTTGGCGATGAGTGCCGAGGTGGCCTGGTATTGATGGGTGGTGGATTGTGCCGGCAAAAGGGCCGCCGCCAGGAAGGGGAGGACCAGGATCAGTATGTTTTTCAGATGGGTATGGAAACCTTTTTGTTTCATGGTTGTCTGGTGTTTTTCATTATTATGAAGAAGGGGCAACCTCATCCTCAGGTTGCAGGGCAATGAAGAGGGCTGCAATCACCGCCAGGGAGATGCCGATGATCTTGGTGGTGGTGGGCATCACGCCCAGCAGCAACAGGGAGATCACAGCGGTCATTAACGGCGCCCCAGCATTGGCCAGGGGGGAGACCACGATGGCCTTCCCGTACCTGTATGCAAAAACAAGGCAGAGCGCGCCGATGGAATTGAGCACCTGGATCCCGGCCGTGGCCAGCATTCCGTCCATTCCCCAGTTGATATCCGCAGAAAAATCGGTCATCACCAGTGCCACGGGGATCAGCATCAGGGCCGTCACGGTCATGTAGAAAAAAATACTCCCGCCGTCGGTGGTTTTATTGGCCAGTTTCATGAAATAGGCCTGGATCCCCCAGGCCGCCAGGACCAGGAGCGCCAGTACAAACCACAATACGCCAAAGCCCCCTGCATCAGCCCCTTTGGACACTTCGAACATGGGAAGCGCAATCAGTGCCAGCACAATGCCGATCACCCCCAGGGCGCCGGTCCTTTCTTTCAGTAACAGATAGGAGAGGGCAATGGTCACCACCGGTGAGATCGAGATGATGGGAAAGATGAGGTATGCCGGGCCCACCTTCAGCGCCTGGAACAGCAATAGCTGTCCGCCGGCACCCAGGAACCCGATGAGCGATCCGTAAATGACCGATTTCCGGTCGGTCTGCACCTTCCAGTGGTGGATCCTCAATACCACCACACCCGGGACGATCATGGTGAGTGCCCAGACACAGTAAACCAGTGTGGAAGGAAACCCATTTCCCATGGGTATGCTTGACAATGCCCCCCAGAAGCCCCAGGTTACCGTGGTAACCAGTGCGTAAATCAACCAGGTCTTTTTTCCCATCTTTCAGTATATGAATGTGTAAAACTAAATGTTTTTCCGAAGCGTCAGGGAGCCATCCGCGTTCAGATCCTCCCTGCAGGCCCAGCGAACCGGGTATCGCATCGATTTTATCTCTATCTCTGCAACCAGCCTTAATCCTTCCCATGCCGTGTTTTCAGGCAGGGTGATCTCCACCTGTCTTACCCTGCCCGGTACGGGATAACCCGGATCCAGGCTTCCACCCGCCCGGAAGGTTCCCTTGTCATTGGTCAGGTATACCCTCAGGGCCCCGGGCACCCCGGCGATTCCGTCGTTGACCAGTCCAAGGATCACCTTCGGGTAAGCCTCCTTCTGGTAAACCCAGATCCAGGAAGGCCTGACACGGTAACCGATTGAGGTGGAGAGCTCATCCAGTGCAGTTGGAAATTGCCGGTAATAATTCGCCAGGTGATCGGCTGAGATCCTGTGCCAGTTCCAGAGGGAGAAGTAGTGGGGACTCACGTCCCTGGCATGGTGGATGATGTTGTCGGAGCGTGTCAATCCCTCGGTGATTCTCAGGGTATCCGGCGCTCCTGTGGAGATGCCGTTCTCCACCAGGGCCCCGATCCATGGAGGCCTGTTGCTCAGTGCCTCGATCTGTTCGTTCTCTATGAATATGGTATCTGTCCTGAGCCAGTTGTGGCTCCGGACGGTGCGGTCCAGCACCTCGGAGTTCCCCACATTGCTGAAATCGGGCTGGGTGTTGGTCAGCAGAGGCGTCCGGTCCCAGTTCGCTGCCTGGTGTTCGAAGAGTGCGATGGAGGTTTTTTCGGCGGTATGGTAATCGGGAAAGGGATTTCCCTCGAAGGGCCAGGTGTGGCCCTCTCCCCAGAAGCCATACATACAGGTGTCCACAAACTCCACCAGCTCATGGCCGTTGTATGCTTCCGACAACAGGTCGTCCAGTTCTTTGAATGCGGCCATGAATTCGGGATGATCGTACCTGGGAGCCGCATGCACCTTACCGGGGATCCCGATCTCACGGGTGGTGCCCAGCTCCACGAACGGGATCTTATCTGCAAGGAAACCGGGGACCGAGTGCCCCTCGATGACCGGGCTCATGAGCTGGATCCTGAATCCAATCTT
>JAHEEC010000194.1 GCA_024640885.1 Bacteroidota bacterium
GCGATGGTTTTTCGCATTAAAATTTCGTCATGCCCATCCACCAGGTAGTTTTTCAGTGTACCGATGGTTTCATATCCGAGGTCCAGGTAGAACCGCCGGGCACCCTGGTTAAACGACGATACACATAAAAAAAGGTTTGCACAGGAGGAAAATACCTCTTTTTCGATAAATGTCATCATGAGCCACCCCAGTTTCCGACCGCGCCAGCCAGGCTTGACGGCGATACTTTTCAGGTAACCCGAAAAGGCCCCCTTTGTCTGAATGATCATGGTTCCGGCCAGTTCATCTTCTGCAAATGCAGCATACACCTCGTTCAGTGGGTCGTTGACTGTGCGGATCAGATGATCGAGAGACATGCCCAGCGTGATCCATGGCTCCGAGTCAGCCATGATCTCAGCACAGGCTCTTTTTTCTTCACTGGTTCCCACCTTTCGGATCGTTGGTTCGGGATCTTTCATCATCTTTATATTTTTGTCACGATGGATAAAAGTAAACAAATGAATTCTCGTACCCAATGAGTCCGCTGCTGGTATTATCTGTCATCGGTATTTATTTTGCCTTGCTCTTCCTGATATCGCGCATTACCTCCCGAAATGTAAAAGTTGATACCTACTTTACCGGGAACCGCCAGTCCCCCTGGTACGTGGTGGCCTTTGGCATGATCGGGGCCTCGCTGTCGGGAATCACCTTTATCTCCGTGCCCGGCGAGGTGGGGAACACCCATCTGTACTATTTTCAACTGGTGCTGGGCTACCTGGTGGGTTATTTTATAATCGCCAATGTCCTGCTTCCGCTTTACTACAGGCTCAGACTGGTTTCCATCTACTCCTACCTGGAGTCCCGTTTTGGTCCGGTCTCGCACAGGACCGGCTCCCTATTTTTCCTGGTATCACAGTCCATCGGGGCATCCCTGAGGCTCTTCGTGGTGGCGGGCGTGCTGCACCTGGCCCTGTTTCAGTACTACCACATTCCCTTCATGCTCACCGTGGTCATCACTATTGCACTCATCTGGGCATATACCAACAAGGCAGGGATCAAAACCATCGTCTGGACTGATATGTTCCAGACCACCATGATGCTGGTTGCCGTAGGGGTAAGCATCTACATCGTTTCCAGCGAAATGCACCTCTCATTCGGACAGATGGTAAAAACGATCATCCACAGTGAACACTCCACCATTTTCAACTGGGAGTGGAAATTTGAAAAGAATTTCTATAAGCAGTTTATAACCGGCATAGTGGTGGCCATCGCCATGAATGGGCTGGATCAGAATGAGATGCAGAAAAGCCTGACCTGCAGAAACCTGAAGGAGGCCAAGAAGAACATCTACCTCTACAGCGTGATCCTGGTGCTGACCAACCTGATCTTCCTCTCGCTGGGGGTGTTGCTCTACGCCTATGTGGAGATGTCGGGGATGGCGCTACCGGTGGACCATGCCGGCAACTTCCTGGATACCGACAACCTCTTCCCCAACCTGGCGATGAACCGGTTTGGCACCACTGCGGGGATCATCTTTATGCTGGGCATTGCCTCCGCCGCCTTCTCATCGGCCGATTCAGCGCTGACCTCCCTTACAACAGCCTTCTACACTGACTTTCTGCACCTCGATCATAAAACGGACAGTGAGAAGAAGCGCATCCGCCACCGGGTCAACATTGCCTTCGCGCTGATCCTGATCACCATTATCCTGGTTTTTCGTGCCGTCAACAACAACAGCGTGATCAACACCGTGTACACCATTGCAGGGTATACCTACGGCCCCCTGCTGGGATTATACTCCTTCGGGCTCTTTACCCGCGCTCAAATAAAGGACCGCCGGGTCCCGGTGGTGGTCCTCCTCTCTCCCGTGCTGGCCTATCTTTTCAATCTCATGATGATCAAATGGTTCGGGTTCTATTTAGGCTTTACCCTGCTGCTGGTCAATGCCATGATCACCTTCGCGGGGCTCTGGATGATCCGGGTCCGCAAACCCTGAAAGAGGCCGGGAATCAGGAAGTCGCCTCAAGCATGATCTGGTCAGCTAAGTCCGCAATACCATCATATAATTTACTGAATTTCAGTCAGTATCTATTCCAGAAACTAAACCATATCTGATTCTTCTCGTATGAAACCCTAAAAGCATCTGAAATGAAAGCAATTGCACCCTGCTTCGGAATATTTATCCTGTCAATGCTTGTCTTTAATACCAGCATGGCACAAAAGACCATCTTTACCTCCAGCGGAGGGTTGACCATCGGTTTCGGCGCAGGTACCGCATACCAGAAATCGGATCTGGCCAATTCAAAGGGATTTGGACTCGACTTTACAATTGGAAGTCAACTCTACCATAAGGAAAATGCCTTCCTGGGTGTTGACTGGAATTTCCGGTTCCTGGCCGGACAAAACAAGGCCTATGACCACAGGATCAATCCCGATAATACCTTCAGCAATATCCGCTATAGCTTCTTTAACTATGACCTGGAGGTGGGCCTTACCCTGAACCGGATGAGGGAGCGTACAGGGATCGTGCTTACCGGATTCGCCGGTGCCGGGATCACGCACGGACGGACTTTTACAGATCTTTACGATGCCGGTGGCAATTTGTATGACTATGGCAGCATCGATCCAAACCAGGAGAGCAAGTTGGTTTATAAGGACCTCGTTGCACTCAGCGACGGGGACTTCGAAACACGCCTTGTCAATAAAGTGGCAATCCTGCCAACGGCAGGCCTGTTTATAGGTTACCAGCTCTCCAGATCCCTGGTTTTGGGAATCGAATTCAAAACCAACTTTTGCCTCACAGAGAGAAATAGCCTCGTCGGCATCGATCTCGACAACAGGGTCATTGAAAAATCCGGAATAGACCGGAACAACTATGTAAGCATGGGATTCCGGTGGAATCTGAGAGGAGGCTCCTCCTCCAGCAGTGCGACAAATAATTACTCCAATAACACCAGGACCCACAATCGTGTCGTACAGGCTTCATTACCAGGCCCGTCAGTGAATATTACCGATCCGTCCTCCAATTCTTTCCATACTGTATCTCCCAACCATACCATACGGGCTACAATTACAAATGTGGGCGGAGCTGACCAAATCAGCTTTTTCCAGAACGGATTCCCCAACAATATCTTCACTTACAATGTGAATACAAAGAACTTCACAGCGAATGTCCGGCTCCGTGAGGGAGAGAATGATTTCAGGATAAAAGCCGCAAACCAGACATCCTCCGCTGAAGATCTGGTTACTATTACGCTTGATAATCCTCCCGGTGAAGTTACCCCTGCACCACTGGTTGAATTTACTTCCCCGTCGGGAAACCGGTTCACCTCCTCCTCAGACAGGGTCGATGTGACTGCTGCCGTGAAGCACGTCGGCAGCAAACAGGATATTCAACTTACGTTGAACGGTCTCAATATTCCTTTTGAGTATTACCCTGTTTCCGGGTTGGTAAAGACCAGCCTCATGAAGAACGAGGGGGTTCACAATTTACTGATCAGGGTAATTAATGAATCAGGGAGTGCGCAGGACCAGCTTTCCGTCAATTTCAATGACCGGGTTAAAATAGCCGCTCCCTCGGTCCGGTTTGTTAATCCGGCAATACCTGTTGAAGTGATCAACGACCGTTTCCCCATAAGCGCAGAAACGCAGAACGTACCCGGGCGAAACGACATTACCATGAAAATCAACGGAGCCATTATCAGCGATTTCTCTTTCAGCGCCAATGGGTTGGTATCTGTAAATCTCTTCCTCTCGGAGGGCATCAATACCATTGAAATCAGTGCCAGGAATGAAGCCGGTATGGCATCGGACAGGACTTCCATTACCCGCATTGAACCTCAATACATTGAACCCGTATACATTGAACCCGTATACATTGAACCCGTAGTCAGGAGCTACCCGCCGGTGATCAACATTATCAACCCGGTAACCTACCCGTTCAGAACCTACGAACTTTCCGAAGAGTTGCGCGCTACTGTTTCAAATGTCAGCTCAAAAGAAAATATCATACTGGATATCAACGGTCTGAGTACCCGTGATTTCAGCTTTAACCAGAGCACCAAGGTATTGACCGCCAGGGTCGCCCTCAGGGATGGAGAAAATGTACTGACCATTAAGGCACAAAATGAATCAGGCGGGCAAGTGAAAGACCAGGTGTTCATTAAAGAGACCAGGCCCTGTCGTCCGCCGGCAATCAGGTTGCTTGATCCGGTCCAGGACCCAATCAGCACAAGCCAGCAAAACTATGCGGTAAGGGCCCAGGTCAGGAATATAACAAACGCTTC
>JAHEEC010000083.1 GCA_024640885.1 Bacteroidota bacterium
CATCGGGGGAGGGCCTACCGGTGGCACATACAACTATCGCTGGCAAAAAAATATTGGATCGGGATATACCAATGCCGACGGTCCCGATAATATTGACGGTGACACTTACCAGGCCCCGGGGCTTTCAGTGACCACCGATTTTGCCCGCATCGCCTACGCCGGGGTTTGTGTGGATACATCTGCCCCGTTGAGGGTACAGGTGTGGGAATCCCTGACCAATAACCTGATCACCGACTATGATACGGTCTGTTATAACACCCAGCTCCCCAACCAGCTGACCAGCCTTTCAGGTCCCCCCGCAGACGGGGACCAGGGGGATATCCGGTACCAGTGGCAGAACTCCATCAACGGCGTTGCCTGGTCCGCCATTGGCGGGGCCACCTCCCAATCGTACCAGTCCCCTGCACTGACCCAGACCACCCTCTTCAGGAGGATCGTATTGTCCGGGAGTGACGATGCCTGCATCGACACCAGCGACAATGTCGAAGTGCTCAACATCCCGCTGATCACCAACAATACCATTTCCGAGACCCAGACCGTGTGCACCGGCGACCAGGCTGCCCTGCTTACCGGTTCCGACCCCGCGGGGGGATACCAGGGGGAATACAGTTACCGGTGGGAGGCACGAACGGCCTCCACCGGATGGAGCGTTGTCACCGGGATCAGTTTTTCAAAAATACCCTATGACGCGGGGATCATGAGCGGAGACACCACCTGGTACCGGAGGGCGGTGGGTTCCGGCGGGGTGGCACGGAATGTATGCATTTCATACAGCAACCTGGATACCATCCATGTGCTTCCCTCCATTACCAGTAACGTGATCTCCACGGTGGATGATGTGAAGTGCCAGGGTGAATTCCCCGATCTTCTGAGCGGAACCACACCGGGCGGGGGAGCCACCCAGGGGGGCGTTGATAATACCCGGCTCCTGAGGTGGGAAGTGGCGGCCGGACAGGATAATCCCGATACCTGGGTTCATCCCGGCAGCGGGGCGGCAGGTAAAGATTACTCAGATCCCGGTCCCCTGGATACTTCCCATGACCGGTGGTACCAGCGCATTGTCTTCAGCGGACCAGGCCAGGTGTGTGTGGATACCTCAAACCTCTTAAGAGTTACGGTCCATACCCAGATCGGAAACAAAGATATTATGGCCTTCGATTCGGTCTGTTTTGCCGATTCGAAGGTGCTTCTGGGCAACACCCCCACCGGGGAACCCTCCCTGGTCCCGCTGTTTACCTGGAGGGACCTGGACAGTGGTTCTGATATTACCGGTTCCGACCAGGAAGACTATACCACTCCTCCTTACAACGCCCTGGGAAATTACAATTATGACAGGGTGGTGCAAATCGGTGAATGCACCGACACCTCAAACGCCATGAAGATCACCGTGATGCAGCTGCCGGGGGGCATGCTCACCGACAATGCCTTCAAGGCTTGCGAGCAGGAACTGGACCTGGGAATCGATCTGAACATGGACCGGCTGAACACCTATATCCGGCCCTGGGAGGTATTCCTGAAAAACGGGGTGGAAACGGGGATCGGCCCCCTTCCTGTGACCGGTGACGGTACCATCCCCGTGACCCTTGATATTGCCGAGGACAGCCTGCAGCTCTATTACGAGATCGAGTCCATTGTGTACCGCTCTGCGGGGGGCAGGTATGAATGCATCTCGCCGGTTGACAGCCTGGCAGGGGTGGTGCCCATCAAGGTCTTCAGGGTGCCGGTGCCCTCCATCACCGTGGATGGCACACCCATGGAAAGCTTCGAGGTATGCGCTTCAACGGTCCTCCTGGTGGCCGATCCCGATCACGGCACCGGGTCCTGGAGTTCAAGCCCTGCCGGAACGGTGAATTTCAATCCCACCGCCAATCCCAATGAATACCTGGCTTTTATTCCTGACAGCCATGACGCCTACGGAAACTATACCCTCACCTTCACCAGTGAGGCAGGGGACTGCTCCGGGCAGGATGCCATGGACCTCCATTACTTCGAAATGCCCGAACCACCCATGGCAATGGAAGGAACGACCATCTACGTGACGACCAGCATCGAGCTTAGTGCTGACCCACCCTCAGCAGGCACAGGGACATGGGAGGTGCTTGAAGGGGGGCCTGCCACCATTGAAGATCCCAATGCGCCCGTGACCACAGCCAATGGCCTGGCAAAGGGGCCGAATGTATTCAGCTGGAACATCACCAACGGTGTTTGCCCGCCCATGGAAGCCGATGTGTTGATCGTGATCCAAACCGACGTGAGGCGCTATAGCGGGTTCTCCCCCAACGGGGACATGACCAATGAGTACTTCATCATGCAGGGATTGCCTTACGCGGATGAGTTCTCGATCTCCTTTTTCAATGCGCTGGGCAAGACGGTGCGGACCGTCACCCATGAGAACGTGGGTGAGATTGAGGTGGACCCGGCACTGGTCGCCAACGGGCTTCGCGAGGATGAGATGGTGGTCTGGGACGGCAGAGCCTCCAACGGGAACCTGGTACCCACGGGGACCTACTATTATGTGGTGAACTATAGGGCCTACCAGCAGGACTCTGAACCATACTCGGGTTATATAGTTGTTCAAAGGGATTGATGATGAAAAGAATTTTGTTCACATACCTCTTTTTGCTGATGGCTTTCGCCGGTGCTGCACAGCATACGCTGATCCCGTCGGTGAGCAACTATCACCTCACGTGGACCACCATCAACCCGGCTTTTACCGGGTTCCGGGACGCCATCAGTGTAAGTACCCTCTACCGGTCGGCCCTTTACGGTGATATGGGTCCCAGGGACATGCAGCTGAACATGCACACCCCGCTGGGCAACTCCAAGGTGGCCATCGGGGGCATTGTGGCCTATAACAACACCCCTCCCGCCCAGAACCTGGTATCGGTGATGTCCACCTACGCATACCGGATCTACCTGGGGAGCGGCAGGCTCTCCTTTGGGCTCTCTGCCGGGGTCTACGGGGTCAACAGTGACCTTTCCGGAGTTCCCGTAAGGGATCCGGGCGATCCGCTATTCCCTTCCGAGGTGTATCAGCGCTGGTTCCCCAATTTCGGGACAGGGGTCCTTTATTATACCGACAAACTGTTCGTGGGTCTCTCCGTACCCGAGCTGCTCTCCATCCCGCTGGAGAGTGAATCCATCGGAACTGTGAAACTGGAGGAGTACAGGGTGATCCTTACGGGTGCCTACCTTTTCGATATCAGCAAGTCGTTCCGGCTGAAACCCTCACTGATGGTGGACTACAACCAGGCCTATACCTCATTCAAGGCCAGCATGAATGTGGGATTGATGGATTCCAGGATCTTTGTGGGAGGGGCCTATGATTACCCCAATTTTGTGATCGCCCTGTTGAACTTCCAGGTGAATCCCCAGTGGCTGATCGGGTATGCCTATACATTTAACACGTTCCCGGTTAGAACTGCGCTGCAAGGAAGCCACGAGGTGGTCCTGCGGTGGGAGCTGAGGCCTGTGATCAGGACCATACCCGATGACCCGTTCTATTTTTAGATCATGAAAAAGGCTGCGCTGACCATATTGTCCCTGATGATCCTCCTTCCCACGGTGGCGGGCCAGTCTTACTACAAGGTGAGGAAGCAGACCCGGATCTCTACCGGCCTGGATGAGGCAGCGGCCATTCCCTATGAAGATGATGCGGTGGTGTACATCACCGAATCCACCAGCGTGGGGGCCAGCAGTCCCACCGACGCCCAGGGGCGGCGGCTTTTCACCATTTTTCAGTACAAGGAGGGAGGGCAGAAAAAGCCTTTTGTAGAGGCCCTCGTCACCCAGCGGCATGACGGGCCGGTCTCATTTTCAGGGGATTTCAAGACCATGGTCTTCTCCCAGCAACGCCCCTCCGAGGCCAACCGAAATTATGATCCCCTGGGGCTCTATTTTGCCGAGAATGTGGACGGGGAGTGGACCAATATCAGGGCCTTTGAACACAATGATGCTTTTGCCTGGTTGTTCTCGCCCTCCCTTTCCAAAGATGGGAAGACGCTCTATTTTGCGGCCAATTTTGAGGATGCCATCGGCGGGTATGATCTCTACAGGTCCACACTGAACGGGAGCACCTGGAGCGAACCTGAGAACCTGGGCTCTTCGGTCAATACAACGGGCAATGAGCTTTACCCCTTCATCCATCCCTCGGGAAAGCTCTATTTTTCCTCCAGCGGTCATGACAACAATGTGGGCGGGTATGACTTGTTTGAGACAGCCTTTATCAACGGGCGGTGGGAGAGGGCCAGAAAACTACCCTCTCCGCCCTTCAACAGCCTCTCCGATGACTACCATGTCTATATCAGTGAGGATTTTAAATCGGGCTACCTCACCAGCAACCGCCAGAGCGGATCCAAGGAGATCTTTACCTTCAACGTGGATATTCCCGCCTTTGAGTCCCCGCAACCCATCAAGAAGACCTTCTACAAGTACAGGATCTATGACAAGAAGCTGGATTCGGTGGATTCAAACCTGTTCCGGTATTCATGGGTCATCAACGATACCCTGGAGATCCCCGGACACGAGGTCGTTTACCGGTTCCCGGGACCGGGAACCTATGTATGCAAGCTGAATGTATACGATGTTCAGCTCGATACCCTGGTGGTGGGACAAACGGTGAAAACGTTGAACATTAACCTGAATGAGCAGGCTGTCATTACCTGTCCTGATACAATGGCAGTGAACACACCGGTGGTTTTCGACGGGAGTGATACCTACCTGCCCGGGTTCAACGTGGGAAGATATCTCTGGGATTTCGGGGACGGGACCTATGGAGAGGGTATGAGGGTGACCCATACCTTCTATTTCCCGGGCACGTACCGGGTGGTCCTCGGGGTGCAGGAGCGAAAACAGAACCGCAGGCATGAACCCCAGATGAAGGATAACTTCAGGGATGTGGTGGTAACGGCAACCGAGTAACCTTTTTTCTCCTTCTTTTCCAGAGGATTACATTCATGTTTGATAACTCTGATTTTATTTTGCACGGATTTTGCATATTTTTAAAGCGTGTACAAATCGAAACAAAATGATCAAACATTCATATATTTTCATATTACTGATAATCAGTAATATAGCATTATCACAACCGGTGCCGAACGTGGAGGAGAATATCCCGTTCCTGATGACATTCGGACTGGAGGCTGAGACCAGCTGGGGGGATGATGATTTTTCACAGACCTTTTTCTTCCTGATCCCGGAAGAGTATAACCAGCCCTTCTTCATCAGGGTCTTCGATCCCGATACGGGGGGAGAGGTGGACGAGATCGCCGGAAACTGGAACACCCGGAGCGTTTACGAGGTTTTTGGCGGGGAGGGTGTCTGGACCGAAGACGATGCCCGGGAAACCAGGCCCTTTGGGAATTACAAGAGTGGCACATTGCTTGCTTCAAGGGCGTTTGCAGAGAATCCCAGGTATGACAACGGCTGGTATACTTTCGGACCGTTTAATCCTGCACAGGGGGAGTACGTGGAGGTCTACAAAGGCAGGATCTTCAAGGTGATCTGTGAGGGGGTGGCAGGCGATGACGGGAATATGTACCGTTATTACCTGAGCACCAATGCAGATGAGAACCGGCCCATCGAAGGCGCCAATGCCTTTGCCTATGAATATTCTTTCCGCATGCATAATGACAATGAAGAGGTCGCCCATATCTATCCCTATGTGGAGGAGGGCACCCTTTCGGTAAAGATCTTCAATTTTGACTGGGACTCAGACGGAAGTATTGTGGTGATTTCGGTGGACCGCCAGGGTGATGCGGTGAAGGCTTCAGGCGAGGATGAATGGTTTGAGGATGAATTGACCATACAGCCCGATGAGATCGGGACCTCCTTTGATTTCAGGTTTGTGAAAGCCAAACCTGGCCTGGTCCGGAACAACAACGTGGTGGTGAACGTGAGGAACCAGCGGGATGAAACCCTTCCATTCTACACCATCCCAATCGGGGGAGTTCCCAAATACAAAGGCGAGGTGGAGTTCGAACCCATTGAGTAATATCCTCCGGATGTCGGCTGCCATGACCATATTTTCATTAAATTCACGATCAGTAACCGATTTGTGAATATGGTGTACATAGCTGAACTGATCCCCGAAGGGTTGAAGAGACTGAGCTTAAGAAATAACATGCGTGTGAAAAGACACTTGCTCCCCTTGCTTTTGTTCCTTTATTTCATGGGGGCAAATGCACAATCCTATCAATTCTTCAATTATGGACTCTCCGAGGGTTTATGTGATAAATTTGCGTACACCGTAAACCAGGATCCACAGGGATTCCTCTGGATCGGAACCACGCAGGGTCTCTGCAGGTTTGACGGCCAGGAGTTCGAGCAGGATTTCAGGGGTGATTCCATCCCTGCCAGCATTGCCTTTTCCAGCCTGCTGGATTCAAGGAACAGGTTGTGGTTCGGACATGAGAACGGGTATCTCTCGGTACTGGAGGATGGAATTTTCCGGCTCATTGATCCCGGGAGCACCTTCAGGTCCGCCGTGCGAGCAATCAGGGAGGATGCAGATGGAAATATCCTGGCACTTTGCCAGCAGAGCGGAGTGCTGGTGATCTCCCCTGACCTGGAGATCACTTATCAAAGCGATCCTGGTGACCCCTCCGATCCCTTTGCCGGAAAATTCCTGAATGATTTTGTGATCACGGCCGATGGAAATTTGCTGGTGGGGAGCAATGAGGACCTGATGATACTCAGGTTTGATGCTGATCTGAACACCTATATTCATACCGGGAGTTTCCCGGCCCTGCAATATATACTGGTTCAGAAGATCGTTCCCGCGATCAATGACAATGAATACTGGGTGGGGACCGAGGATGAAGGATTGTTCCGGATCGTGGGAACGGGATTTAACCCCGGGGCATTCCAGATCGAAAAAATTGGCGATGAGCAGGGACTGGGATTCGCCAGGATCTCCTCCATCGTGTTCGATGGCACCAGGCGCGTATGGATCACCGACTATGGAACAGGCCTGTACAGGTTTGACCTGGATGATTCGGGTAACCTTGGGAACCACATCCTATTTAATAAGGAGACGGGGATCCCCAATGAGTACATCAACGAGATATTCATTGATGAAGAGGGAAACCAGTGGTTCTCTTCCCAGGGGAACGGGATCTCCGTGTTGCGTGACCAGTCATTTACCTTCCTGGACCTCTGGAAGGATGAACAGCACACTGACGTAAGGGCTATCTTTATTAACGGCAATGATCACTGGTTCGCCGGAAGGGGGCGGATCGCCCACTTCAGCAGCCTTTCCCCGGATAAGGTTACCATCCTTGGGAAAGGGAACGGGGTTCCCGATGATCTGGTAACAGCACTCTATGTGGACGGGAACAATGACCTTTTTATCGGGACAGAGGTCAGCGGGTTGTATGTGAAGCGGAACGGCAGCTCACGGGTCTCCCCCCTCTTTGTCTCCAGGAACTCCCTTGAAAACATCATCAACGCCATTGACGGGCAGGCCGATAGCATCCTTGTGGCCACCAACAACGGGGTCTATTCGCTGCAACCCTCCACCGGCAGGAGGCGATCCTTTACAACGGCCGACGGGCTTCCCCATAACAAGGTCAATGACATCCTGGTGGATTCTGAAGGAGTGGTATGGATCGCCACCATCACCAAAGGGTTGATAAGCCTTAACAGCGAAAAGCAATTCCTGATCGAGGGATTTTCCAAGCTGGAGTTTAAAACCCTGGCGGAGGACCACAACGGGACCATCTGGGCAGGTACTTTCGGGGATGGTGTATTCAGGTTCAATGAAGATACCTTGCAATGGTACAATGCAAAAGGGGGGCTGAAAAATGATTACACCTATTCAATCGGCATTGATCCCGATGGATTTGTCTGGGTAGGGCACAGGCTGGGGCTCAGCAGGATCAATCCCCGCACGGGACTGATCAGGACCTACGGGCAGGAAGCCGGGTTCACCTCTGATTTTCTCGAGAATGCAGTTGGACTGGATGGGCAGGCTAAAATGTTCCTGGGTACCACCGTGGGGATTGTCAGGTATGATGCATACCAGGCCAGGGAAGATACCATATCCCCCAGGCTCAGCATTAAATCTGTGGTCATCTCCGACACACCCTATGACCCCACGGAAGATATCAAGCTCAAGTTTGGAAGATACAAGATCAGGATCGATTTTGTGGGGATCAACCTGAGTAATCCAGACCAGGTGACCTACCAGTACAAGCTTGATGGTTTAGAGGGGGAGTGGAGGGACTTTTCCACGGAGTCCTTCGCCTACTATGGAAGGGTGGAGGATGGCAACTATACATTCATGCTCAGGGCATGTGATGCCAACGGCAATTGTTCCCCTGAGCCCCTTGCCTTACATATCACTGTTAAGATTCCTGTCTGGAAAGCCTGGTGGTTTATCCTTTCACTGGTCTTCCTGGTGCTGGCAACCATCTTTACCATCTTTAAGATCAGGGAACGAAACCAGAAAGCCATCCAGGAGTACCTGCAACGACAGCTGGATGAGAGAACCCGGGAGGTGATCCATCAGAAGGAAGAGATTGAGATCAAGAACCGGGACATTACCGACTCGATCAATTATGCACAGCGGATCCAGGCAAGCATCCTGCCTCCCATTAAGAAATTGCATGATGCCTTCACGGGAAGCTTTGTATTTTATCAGCCAAGGGACATTGTGAGTGGTGACTTCTACTGGTACGAGAAGGTAAACGACAATAAATTCATGGTGGTCTGTGCCGACTCCACAGGTCACGGCGTACCGGGGGCTTTCATGTCCATGATCGGTACCACGCTTATCAAGGATATTTGTTTGCGTTCAGGCATTCAGACCCCCTCGCAGGTCCTGACCACCCTGGACAATGAGGTAAGGGAAGCCCTGAACCAGAATGTGGAGACCAGTGGTTCCAATGACGGGATGGACATCATTGTGGCCGAAGTGGACATGAAAACATACAAATTCAAGGTCAGTTCTGCCATGCGTCCGGTGATCATCTATTCGGGAGAGGAACAGATCTATGTGAAAGGCAGCAGAAGTTCGGTAGGCGGACAGATGGACGAGGACCGCCAGGAAAAGGATTTCATTGACCAGGAGTTCCAACTGAAGAAGGGCGATATCATCTACATGTTCTCGGATGGATACCCGGATCAGTTCGGGGGACCCCTTGGGCGCAAATTCAAAATGGTCAGGCTCAAGAATCTGCTGAGGGATATCCATGACAAACCCATGGATGAACAATACAACTACATCAAGAGCAATTTCTTCCTCTGGAAGGAGGACCTTGAACAGGTGGATGATGTGTTGTTTATGGGGATAAAATTGTAACCTTCAATTCGTTATAGCTCTTCCAGGTTAATTCCACTCAAGATGATGATATCAGTGGTATCTGTATTGCTGCGGTTGAATTCCCTGTCGTAAATATAGAAGGTATAAAAGATCGTGTCATGCGGGATAATGGGATAGGAGATCTCAAGATCCAAGGTTCCGCTCAGGGGTTGTTTGTCCAGGTACGGGATCCGGTATTTCAGAATCCCTCCCTTGTCCTCGGGGACCTTCTCAAAGATGGTTCCCTTTAAATCGTAAAGCTGAAGGAAGAAATTATATTTCAATGTATCTGGAAGGTTGAGACCCGAGGAGTCAGGCAACGGGTAAAGACCCACGTTTCCATCCCCGTCCGTAAAATCAAATGAAAGCAAACCCACCAGGGTTTTGTTGTTCAAAGCGTCAACCGTAATATACAGGCTGAAGGACTGGTAGTCTATGAACGGTTCATCCGGGTATTCCGGAGTGATCTTGTTGCAGGAAACCTGCAGCATCAATGCCACACCCAAAATTGAAACGATCTTTCGCATATGAACAACAATACTACAAAAATCCTGCCTATTTTTTTCTCATAAACACTTTAATCGGAACCCCGGAAAAATCGAAATGTTTGCGCAATTGATTTTCAAGGTACCTTTTATAAGGTTCCCGCACGTACTGGGGCAGATTGCAGTAAAAGGCAAATGCCGGGGCGTGGGTGGGGAGCTGGGTGACATACTTGATCCTTATATACTTTCCCTTTACGGCGGGAGGATGGTACTCCTCGATAGCCTTTTGCATCACCTCGTTCAGCTTGGAGGTGGAGATCTTCTTCCTGCGGTTTTCATACACCCCGATGGCCAGCTCCAGCGCCTTATGGATCCTCTGTTTGGTGAGGGCCGAAATAAAGAGCACCGGTACATCATTAAATGGCTCCAGGCGTTTCCTGATCTGCGCCTCAAACTGTTTCATGGTCTGGGTCTCCTTCTCCACCAGGTCCCATTTATTGACAAGGACCACAACCCCTTTCCAGTTCCGCTCAATGAGGTGAAATATATTTACATCCTGACTTTCAATCCCGATGGTGGCATCAAGCATCAGCATGCACACATCGGCGTTCTCAATGGCCCTTACAGATCGCATCACCGAGTAAAACTCCAGGTCCTCTTTCACTTTCCCCTTTTTCCTCAGACCGGCGGTATCCACCAGGTAAAAATCGTGGTTATATTTATTGTACCTGGTATGGATTGAATCCCGCGTGGTACCCGAGATGGGGGTCACGATATTTCGTTCCTCCCCGATAAGTGCGTTCACCAGAGAGGATTTCCCCACATTGGGGCGACCCACCACGGCGATCCTGGGGATATCTTCCTTCTCTTCTTCTTCCTCTTTCTCAAAAAGCGAGGTGAGTTTGTCCAGCATATCCCCTGTACCGCTCCCGTTAATGGAGGAAACTGAAAAATAGTCCCCCAGCCCGAGACTATAAAATGTGGCGGCATCGTAAAGCCGTTGAGAATTATCCACCTTGTTCACCACAAGAATGACGGGTTTGGAGATCCTGCGGAGCATGGTGGCGATTGTCTCATCCAGGTCCGTGATCCCCGAGGTCACGTCCACCAGGAAGATCACCACATCTGCTTCCTCTATGGCAAGGATCACCTGCTTGCGGATCTCTTCCTCGAAAACGTCATCGGAATTGGTCACATACCCCCCTGTATCGATAATGCTGAAATCCTTGCCATTCCAGATCACCCTTCCATAATGCCTGTCACGGGTCACCCCGCTTATCTCATCCACAATGGCATGCCTGCTTTCGGTGAGGCGATTGAAAAAAGTTGATTTTCCCACATTAGGCCTTCCAACGATGGCTGCAATGTTTCCCATACCCAAAATGCTTTAACGGTATCCGAATTTTTTTATGAGCCGCTCATTGTTGCGCCACTCCTTTTTTACCTTGACCAGCAGTTCCAGGAACACTTTCTTGCGGAAAAAGGTTTCCATATCCAGCCTTGCTTCCCTGCCCACTTTTTTCAGGGCCTTTCCCTGGTTGCCGATCAGGATCCCCTTCTGGCTCTCCCGTTCCACATATATCACCGCACTGATACGGATCAGTGCATGTTCCTCCTTGAACGACTCGATCTCAACCTCGACGGCGTAAGGGACCTCCTGTTTATAATGGAGCAGGATCTTTTCCCTGATCATCTCTCCAGCAAAGAATCTTTCCGACTTGTCGGTGAGCGCCTCCTTTGGGTAGTAGGGGGGTGATTCGGGAAGGTGGTGGAGGATCCTGTTAAAAATGTAATCCACGTTGAAATTCTCCAGGGCACTGATGGGAATTTTTTCGGCCGACGGAAGGATATTGTTCCAGCGTTCAATGCACTTTTCCACCTCCTCCTGGTTGCTCTGGTCAATTTTATTGATCACCAGCAACACGGGGATCCTGGCACGGGAGATTTTCCGGATAAATGTGTTTTCCGGGTCCGGTTCTTCCCCAATTTCGGTCATATAGATCAATACATCTGCATCCACAAGGGCCGATCTGGCAGCCTTAAGCATGGTTTCCTGAAGCTTGTAACTGGGGTCCAGGATACCGGGTGTATCCGAGAATACGATCTGGTAATCAGGGGCATTGACAATGCCATGGATCCTGTGCCTGGTGGTCTGCGCCCTTGAGGTGATAATGGAAAGCTTCTCTCCCACCATGGCATTCATCAGGGTTGATTTTCCCACATTGGGTCTTCCGATAATATTCACATATCCTGCCCTATGCGCCATTATATTACTCGTATGCGTTCATTTTCAACATGTTGACCTCTTTCTCTGTGAGGAACCTCCATTTCCCCCGCTGGACATTTTTCTTGGTAAGACCTGCAAAATAGACCCGGTCCAGTTTCATAACGCGGTATCCCAGGGATTCAAACATCCGTCTGACGATCCGGTTCTTTCCTGAATGAATCTCCATTCCCACTTCCCGTTTGTGCTCAGTGCTCACATAGCTGATGGCATCGGGCTGGATGAAACCATCGTCCAGGGTGAGCCCATCAGCCATTTTCTTCATGTCCCCTGCGGTGAAAGATTTTTCCAGGAAAACATGGTAAATCTTTTTCTTATTGTAACCTGGATGGGTCAGCTTTTTGGCCATCTCCCCATCATTGGTAAACAACAGCACTCCAGTGGTTTGCCTGTCAAGCCTCCCCACGGGATAGATTCGCTCAGGGCATGCATTCTTGATGAGCAGCATCACAGTCTTTCGCTCTTTTGGGTCCTCCGTGGTGGTCACATAATCCTTGGGTTTATTGAGCAACAGGTAAACCTTCCGCTCATTCCTCATGCGAGCACCGTTGTAGCGCACGTCATCACCTGGATTCACTTTGGTGCCCAGCTCGGTGACTGTTTTTCCGTTGACCGAAACCAATCCTGCGGTGATCAGCTGGTCCGCTTCTCTCCTGGAACATATGCCCGAGGCGGCAATATACTTGTTCAGTCTTACCAGCTCCTCATGGGGCTTGCCTCTTCCGGCCTCTTTGGAGGGGCCACGGCCCCTTGCGGCATCCTTGCCACGGTTTCCGGCCGGTGCCTTTCCATAACCTCCGCGCGCATCTTTGCCACGGCCTCCGGTGGAAGCTCCCCGACCTCCTGTGCCGGATCCCCGGCCTCCACTCCCAGCTCCACTGCTTCTGGTCCCGGTTCCGCGGCCTCCGGTGGAAGCTCCCCGGCTTCCAGTGCCGGTTCCGCGGCCTCCGGTGGAAGCTCCACGGCTTCCTGTGCCGGTTCCGCGGCCTTCGGTCCCGGTTCCCCGACTTCCTGTGCCGGTTCCGCGCCCTCCAGGGCCATCTCCACGGCCTGCAGGGGTTGCTTTTCCCCTGTTGCTTCCTGGTGCGCTCGTTCGGCCAGCCTCAAGGGGCCTTTCCCGGCCGGATCCTTCGGCTCTTCCCCTGCTGTCACCCGCTGCTTTTCCCCTGGTGCTGCCGGTACCCTTACCCTTTCCGGGATCGCCAGGCTTAAAACGGCCCGGTCCCGGGGTACCTGTGCGGTTTTGGTGGCCCGGTTCCCCTTTTTTTATGCGTTCAGGCGATGGCTTCCTGCCGGTTTTCCCGGCAGACCGGCTGCCTTTGCCTGACTTTGAATTTCTGGCATTGTGATTTGGACCGGAATTGCTCAATGTGCTGATTATTAATTTGTGTTAAAGGGTACAAAGATACAGCTAATTAAGAAACATTCTTGGAATAATAATTTTAACTTTAGTACCATTTTTAAAAACGGACAATTTATACACCAACATCCAGATTAGTAATGAGTTTGGTAATTTCAATATCAGGGATCAGGGGTACCATTGGAGGAACCCCGGGCAATGGATTAACACCCATCGACACGGTACAGTTTGTTTCGGCTTATGCAGCATGGCTCAGGGAGCGGTCCGGGAAGGAGAAACCTTCTGTTGCACTGGGAAGGGATGCACGTATTTCCGGCCCATTGGTGGAAAAGCTGGTCACTGCTACCCTTTCAGCCATGGGGCTTGACGTCTATCAACTCGGACTGGCTACCACGCCCACAGTGGAGATGGCAGTAACCAAAGCTGAAGCCGATGGAGGGATTATTCTGACGGCCAGTCACAACCCCGCCCAGTGGAATGCATTGAAATTGCTTAATGAGCGGGGAGAGTTTCTATCGGCCATTGACGGCGAAGCCATCCTGGAAAGGGTTCGGACCAATGACTATAGCTATGCAGATATAAAAAACCTGGGAACCATTAAACCTTTGGAGGGAATGGATGTCCAACATATCAACCAGGTGGTGAACCTTGACCTGGTGGATGTGAAAAAAATTAAAGAAAAGAGATTCCGGGTGGCCATTGATTGTGTGAATTCGGTGGGAGGGATCATCCTTCCTGATTTGTTGAAAGCGCTGGGGGTGCATGAAGTTGTTGAATTGTATTGTGAACCCACCGGTGACTTTCCGCACAACCCTGAACCGCTTCCGGAACATCTTGGTGCAATCTCTGAAACCATGAGCCGTGTAAAAGCTGATGTGGGATTCGTTGTGGATCCGGATGTGGACAGGCTCGCCATCGTGTGCGAGGATGGGTCCATGTTTGGTGAAGAGTATACACTGGTGGCAGTTTCCGATTATGTCCTCTCCAGGACCCCCGGAAATACTGCTTCCAACCTCTCTTCCACACGGGCCCTGCGCGATGTCACCGAGGGTTTTGGTCAATCATACTTCCCCGCAGCGGTGGGGGAGGTCAACGTGGTGGAAACCATGAAGCAGCACCACTGTGTGATCGGTGGCGAAGGCAATGGAGGGATCATCTACCCTGGCCTGCACTATGGAAGGGATGCGCTGGTTGGCATTGCCCTTTTCCTTACACACCTGGCCAGAAGCGAAGGTACATGCAGCCAGCTGCGCAAGAGGTACCCCGATTACTTCATCTCCAAGAACAAGGTGGAGCTGCCCCCGGATGCGGATGCAGGTCAGCTTTTAAGCGCATTTGAAAGGGAGTATGCGCAATATGAAGTCAGCACGGTGGATGGGGTCAAGGTTGAAATGGAGGAGGGCTGGATACACCTGCGCAGATCCAACACCGAACCGATCATCAGGCTTTACGCTGAAGCGAGGAGTTCGGAAAAGGCGGAACACCTGGCCACGGAGGCAAAAGAAACTATTGGGAAATTATTAAAATAATACACAGAAGTTAGCAACTATTATCATGAAGAGAAGAACGTTATTAGCCATTGTCATTCCGGTGGTCCTCCTGACCGCATTGATCCTTTATTCGGTGTTATCCGGGAAGGATAAAGCAGTTGTGCTTGAAACGGAGGTTCAGAGCGGAAGGTTCGAAATATCGGTAATGATCACCGGGGAACTTCAGGCCATCCGGGAAACGGAGATCCAGGCGCCATCAAGCCTCAGGAGCAGGAACATCAGGCTTCGCAGTGTAAAGATCCAGGAGTTGATCCCGGAAGGAACCGTAGTGGATTCGGGTGCCTGGGTGGCTACACTGGACCGGTCGGAGGCCGACAATTCCCTGAAGGATATCATGGATAACCTGGAGAAGTCCGAATCGGAATACATGAAGACCAAACTGGATACCACCATGCAGTTAAGGCAATTGCGTGATGACCTGATCAACCTCAATTTTTCCATGGAGGAGGCAGAGATTGCCCTGGAGCAATCCAAGTTTGAGCCGCCCGCCACCATTCGGCAGGCTGAGATCACACTGGAAAAGGCCACACGTGCTTATGAACAGGCCAGGCAGAATTACTCCTTAAAGGTCCGTCAGTCAGCAGCCAACATGAGAGAAGCAGAGATTAACCTGGCAAGGGAACAGAGAAGCCAGAAGGAAATGGCAGAGGTGCTTACCCAGTTCGATATCTACGCACCCGCATCCGGGATGGTGATCT
>JAHEEC010000084.1 GCA_024640885.1 Bacteroidota bacterium
TGAGTTCCGTGGAGAGCTGCTTTCCCACCCTCAGGAAATCCGGTTCCCTGAACAGGCGCCCGGTGAGCTCAATGAATTCTGAAATATCCCTGGCCTTCAGGTAGGGATTGTTATAAAGCACCGCATATTCCGGGAGATCCCTGAACACGACGGGCAGACCGCAGGCCGCTGCCTCCAGGGGTGCCAGCGGACAGTTTTCCTGGAAAGATGTAAAGATCATTGCATCGGCTGCCGCGTATACAAATGGCATCTCTTTCAGATCCAGCATTCCAGTGAATTTAACATGCCCCGGGGCCCGGGCAATCCTTGCATTGATCTTCAGCAATCCATCCGATAAAGGGCCGAATGGCCTGCCGCCAGCCCAGATAAACCTGATCCCGGGTAGTGCGGCAGCCACCTCCAGGAAATCCTCGATCCCTTTTCTCTCCACCAGCTGTCCCACCCCCAGCACGACAAAATCATCGTGTGCCAGGTTGAGCATTTTGCGACCCAGCTGTCTCTTTTCCACAGAGAACTTCCACCGATCCAGGAGGATGGGATTGGCCAGGCTCACGATCCGGGTGCGGGCTCCAAGGTCCCTGATTGCATTGGCCACAGTGGGCGATATGGCAATACAGACATCGGCATATTCATATACCTTTTTCAAATACCACCGGCCCAGGGGTTCGGCCACCTTCCAGAACGGGAATGAACCCTTCCCGGATTCGGGGATCACGTGGGCGGTAAAAACCCTTTTTCCCCTGTATTTCCTCCCTTTCCAGAAGTAATATGGTCCATACGTATGGCTGTGGAAAACATCTCCTTTGCCTTCATTATTGACCACCACTTCCACATCCCCTTTCTCGCGAAGCAATTCCAATGAATCAATGTATGCCGTGTATACGCCATTTCCTTTCATTCCAAATGGCGTTTCGCAAACCATATGAACTTTCATGACGCGTGTTTTCTGCAAAATTAGCATCCCAATTCGTAAAAGTCAATGACCTCTTTCTTTTTCATTGTACAGGTAAATCAGCGGCAGGATCATTCAGGGGAATCTAACTTTTTACTAAGTTTGGTTGGGGGTTGTGAAGAAAGGGATGTAAAGGGTATCAGATTGCGTAAATCAAGAGAGGTAAATCATACAGACCATGAAACATCTAAGAACCATCCAATGGATTGCACTTGTCCTGGTTTCCGGCCTGATCGTGGCTGGATGCAACAATTCAGGCAAAAAGGGAAATTCTTTGTCCCCCGGGGAAGAGGAACAGGCTGCACTGGCCGGTGAAATGGAGGAGAGCCTGTTCGAGTATATCATTGAGCCCTGGTATCCCCTGATCATTGATAGCGCCTATGGTGGATATATTTCCGGTTTTGAAAGGGATTGGACCCGTTCCCCCGGGCCCCAGGTCAAAGCCCTTGTGCAGCAGGCAAGACATGTGTGGTCTACCTCCTTCATCTATGAAAACTACCCGGATCAAAAGGAATTCGTGGGATATGCCGACCATGGGTTCCAGTTCCTGAAGAATCACATGTGGGATCAGGAGTATGGGGGATTCCATGCCTATTGCGGGGAGGATGGGACGCCGCTTCCCGGGAGCATGAATGATAAGCGGGTATACGGACAGGCATTTGCAGTGTATGCTTTGTCCCAGTATTACCGGATCAGTCAGAATCAAGAGGCGCTGGATCTGGCCATAAGGGAGTTTCAATGGATGGAAAAGGGACCCCACGATGCGGAGTTTGGAGGTTATTTCGAATTCCTGGACAGGGACGGAAATCCGGCCTTTGCGGGGGATTCCCGTGGAGCCTCAGGGGATACAAGGGGCTTGGGATTGAAGGACTATAACAGCTCCATCCATTTGATGGAGGCACTGACACAACTATACAGGGTCTGGCCCGACACGCTGGTCAGGGAGAGGCTCGAGGAGATGTTTTACCTCGTGCGGGATACCTTTGTGCACCCTGACGGCTACCTTCAGCTCTATTTCCATCCTGACTGGACGCTGGCCAGGGATAGCCAGGAAGCTGGAGGATCCGGTGAAGATCCGTTCTTCTGGGAGCACTATACCTATGGACATGATGTCGAAACCGCATTCCTGCTGCTCGAGACCGCCCACGTCCTGGGCTGGGGTGAGGATTCCAATACACACCGGATCGCCAAGAAGCTGGTGGATCATTCCCTGGAATCGGGATGGGACCAGGTGTATGGCGGATTCTTTGATGCCGGGAGGCAGAAGGGTGATTCGGTGATCATCATCAATGATCACAAATCCTGGTGGGGACTTGTGGAAGGGATGAACGCACTGCTCCTGATGCATACCCTTTATCCTGACGATCCCGCAGACTATTATGGGAAATTTCTCAAAGCCTGGCAACACATTGATAGCTACCTGATCGACAAGGAATATGGTGGCTGGTATAACCACTCCCTGGACACTTCCCCTGAGGATGCAAAGCTGGCCAAAAGTCACATTTGGAAGACCACATACCACAATGTGAGGGGAATGATCCATTGCATCCATATGTTGAGGAAGGAATCATCCTGAGGGAGGATAAATAAGTGGCCTGCGGATATGCGCATTGATCCTTGAGTTCAGGGTCCACAGGAGGTGGTTCCCGTCTTCAGTGGCCTTGATGACCAGGGAATCCATCACACCGATCCCCAGCAGGTGATAGTTTCTCTGGTTTGCAAAAGAGGCTGCCTCTAACATGGAATTCTTACCAAATTCAATCTTTGGCAATAACTGCCAGTACGAGAGGACCATGTCATGCTCACGCCTGTTTCGCACACCGTATAACAATTCAGAAAAAATGGGTTCTATGGTGGTCACCTCCCTCCTGTGCAACAAATCTTCCACCTGATCTACGAAATCTTTATTTTGCCTGAAATACTCGATCCATACAGAAGTGTCGATCAGGATCATACGCTGTTGTTGTTTTTTCGTATCCCTTCTGCGGAAAATTCCTGTCTGAAGCCAACCGGGTTTTGATGCAATTCATCACCCAGGTTTTCAATTCGTTTCTGGTATAACCAGTCGGTCAATGCCCTGATAAGGCTATCGGTGATGTTCTTCCCGCCGGTATACTTTCGTACGTCCCTGATGATCTCATCCGGAATGAGGGCTGTTACTTTCATTTGATACGATAGTTAAATACGATTCTAAAATACGATATATATTTCACAATTCAAAAATACTTGATTATCAAGATATTGAACCCTGATGACAGGTGCATTTGGGATCCAATCGATCCTTGATGGCTTACCCGTAAAGCGGACCGTATGAGGCACATGCCCGGTAGTCGCTCCCCTCCGCATCCATGCCAAAAGCAGACCAGGCACTGGGCCTGAAGATGCGGTCACCGGGCACATTGTGCATGTTTACCGGAATCCGGAGCATGGAGGCCAGCGTGATCAGCTGGGCTCCGATATGCCCATAGGAAAATGCACCGTGGTTGGCACCCCATCCGGACATCACCGAGTATACATCCCTGAAATTCCCGGATCCGGTCAACCTGGGAACAAACCAGGTGGTCGGCCAGGTGGGATTGGTCCGTTCGGTCAGGGTCCGGTGTACCTCCGGGGGAAGATCAATGGTGTGACCCTCGGCAATCTGAAGGACCGGACCCAATCCTTTGATGATGTTGATCCGGCTCAGGGTAATGGGCATACCCCCTTTCGTATCGAAGGTGGATGAAAATCCGCCTCCCCTGAAGTACTCGGTGACCGCTGGCCCCCAGGTGGTATGTTCCAGGCAACCCCTGACCTCATCCTCAGTGATCTCATACCAGGGTTTCATGGCCGGCCTTCCATGAATGGTCTGTTGCCCGGTTCCGTCCAGGGCAGAAGAACCCGAGTTGATCAGATGGATGAAACCGTTCTTTGCATCACCTGACAAACTGTGACCCGTCACCCTTTTCACGGCTTCAGGGCTCCAGTAGGTGCGCACATCACTGAATACCTGCGCCGATCCGGTAAGAAGGTGACCCATCAACATGGAGACGCCGTTCAGGCTGTCATTTTCAGTAGCCAGCATGTAGGGCTGGCGCAACCCGTTCCAGTCGAAAGAAGAACAGAGGATCGCCTCCATGAAATCCCCGTTGGGAAAATGGTCGGTCCACTGTCTCTGTCCCTGGAATCCTGCTGCGATTGCATTGTGGCCCTGCGCCTCCTCTCCAAAACCAAGCTTCTTCAGTGCGGGATTGCCCACCATCAGGTCCCTGGCAACCAGGGCCATTTTAGCAACGAACTCCCACTCTTTCTGCTTTTCCTCTGCCGGTTTCTGCTGTTGGAGCGGATTGTAATCCTTGCCCTCTTTGCAATGGGCACTGATCCACCGCATGGCCCGTATGAACTCCTCAGGATCATAAATATCCCGCTCAATCCTGCGGATAAACTCCGACATATCCACATATTCACAGCGCATGCCCAGGTACGACTCAAAAAAACCTGCATCCACGATAGATCCTGCGATCCCCATGGAAACCGATCCC
Organism: Bacteroidota bacterium; assembly: GCA_024640885.1. Lineage (GTDB taxonomy): Bacteria > Bacteroidota > Bacteroidia > Bacteroidales. The sequence goes on from JAHEEC010000084.1 coordinate 4,474, forward strand.
ATGGAAAGGTAGGATTTACCTTTCATGCCGGCTACTGCCAGTCCCGCCTTTACAAAGTTGAGGATCTTATCCTTCACATCTTCCGGGATCTCCGGGTCATTGGAATCCTGCACATCCTTTCCGTAGATACCAAAGGCCGGCAATCCCTTTTGATTGTGTCCGGCCAGTGCCGCTGCCAGGTATACAGCCCCGGGACGCTCCGTTCCGTTGAATCCCCAGATTGCTTTTGGGATCAACGGGTCCATATCGATTGTTTCGCTTCCGTAGCACCAGCAGGGGGTCACTGTCAGGCTCACCCCTACCCCTTCCCTGGCGAATTTATCGGCTGCAGATGCCGCTTCAGCCACACCGCCGATACAGCTGTCAGCAACCACACACTCCACTTCCGATCCATCCGGATGTCTGAGGCTCGAGCAAATAAGGTCCGCAGCCATTCCTGCCATTTTCATGGTTTGTTCTTCCAGCGACTCCCTGATGCCTTCAAGTCGTCCGTCGATGGCAGGCCTGATCCCCACCTTGGGGGCGTGTCCAATTAATCTTTTTGTTTGCATTGCTTCTCAATTATGTTTTTAAGTTTAAAAATGTTTTATACTGTTTCAGGATTAAATCAGAAACTTTGCCGGGTGAGAAGCGCTTCACAGGGCAGGATCTCCTGATCAGCGCCCTTCCCTCCTCCAGCGAGGTTAACCGGCCCATGGCAATGGCCTGGATCAGGATATTCCCGATGGCTGCACCTTCTACCGGACCTGCATCCAGCCGCCTGTTACAAATGGACGCGATGTGCTGATTCAGGTATTCGGACTGGCTCCCGCCGCCAACCATGTGAATGGTCCCAAATTTCCTGCCTGACAAGTATTCAAGCTTTTCAATATGGTACCTGAAGGAGAAGCAGAGGCTGTGATATGCGCACCTGATATAATCGCTGAATTTTCCAGGAACCGGCTGGTTGGTTTTATTAAAAAAGGTATTAAATGCCTCCCTCATATCTGCTGGGTTATAGAAAACGGGGTCCTCCGGATCAATCAGCTGAAGGGTTTCCCCTCCATCCATGGCCATTCTCTCCATCTCTTCAAAGGTGGCACCATGGGGCAGATGTTTTTTGAGCCCCTGCAGGAGCCACAATCCCACAATATTCTTGAGTACCCGGAAGCTGTTTCCGTAACCTCGTTCATTGGTAAATCCCGACCTGAATGCTTCCTCGCTTATCAGGGGAACGGCAGATTCAATGCCCACGATACACCATGTACCTGCTGATATATAGACATAGTCGGGACCTTCCACGGGAAGTGCGGCTACCACACAGGCCGTATCATGTCCGCATACAGCCACACCCTCCAGTTCAATTTCTCCCCGGTCCGGGAGGTGGACCCTCCCAAGCCTGGTCCCCGGCTGGATCACCTTGCCAAGGATCTCCTGATCAAGGTGAAGCCTTCTCAGAATCTCCGGATCCCACATTTCACCGTCCAAACCCAGCAACTGGGAGGTGGAAGAAATCGTCAACTCATTTACGGAAATGCCCGTAAGTATATAATTTAAATAACCGGGCAAGAAAAGGATTCTGGAGGTTCCTTTTAACTCATCCGAATCTTTCAGGGAAAGCAATTGAAAAAGGGTATTAAAGATGTAAAAGTTGATACCGGTGCGGCTGAAGGTCTCCAAATCCGGCATGAGGCTTCTCCATTTCTCCTGCATTCCTTCGGTTCTCTTATCCCTGTATGCCACCGGGAGATCGACCAGCTTCCCGGATTGATCCATCAATGCAAAATCAACCCCCCATGAATCGATTCCAATGCTCTGCGGGGCAGTCGCCGAAAGTTCCAGGGCCAATCCGATCCCTTTGAAGATCTCCCGGATGATCAGCTCCATATCCCATCGGTCATGCCCCCTTACAGCCATTGTTGCGTTTGCCATGCGGTGAACTTCCTTCTGCGTAACTCCCAGTGGTCCCACGGTTCCAAGCATCACACGGATGCTCGAGGCTCCCATATCCACTGCGATGCAATTAAATTGGCCGGATGAACGATCCATGGGACGATGTACCTGTTAGAATATGCAATATAACCATGATTCCATTGGTTTGAAACAATATTCACCCGGGATTGGTATATTTGTGTATCCACCCTTACCGGGTGGGAAGGTGGGCTTAAAGGAGTGATATAATTCAATTTAAATTACAGGGGGATGTTGTACCCAGCCGGGAAAATAACATTGGGGAAGCCAGGGATCAGACTCTTGATAATAGGCTTGATCCTCTCCATCGGGACCTCCGCCCTCCCACAGGGAATCCAGATTTCAGGCAGTGTCACTGACAGGACCTCCGGGCTGCCCATTCCCGATGTGACCGTTTATATGAACGGGAGCACCAACGGCACCACAACCGATGAGACGGGCCAATTCAACCTCGAGGGGATCGTACTTCCGGGTGAACTCATTATTTCCCATGTCAGTTATGATTTGGAGAGGATCCTGTTGATGGATCCTGCGACCCTGGATGACCTCCGGGTCACCCTGGATTTAAGGGTGTTTCAACTGGAGGAGGCTACGGTGATCCATAGCTCAGTGAGGATCTACTATCTTGAAAAATTCAAGGCGTGGTTCCTCGGCACGGATTTTAAGGAATACGGTGCCGAGATCACCAATGACAGCATTCTTATTTTCAGCATATACGAAAATGAGCAATTCTCGGTCTACGCCAATGAACCCCTGATCGTATCACTTCCTGAAACAGGCTACACCCTGAAAGTGGACCTGATCAAGTTTGACCTTCGATATGACCAGGCGCTGGGGGGGTTCCATTGCTCAATCCTGGGGTATTATTTCTTTGACCCGGTTGATCCCGGCTCCCACAGAAAAGCAAGCGACCTTGCCCGGAAACGGGCCGAACACTATTATAATTCAAGCATGCATTTTTGCAGGTCCCTTTACCACAACAGCCTTGCCGAAAATGGATATATATTTGAAAAGGCGTGCAGTTCCGGTTCCACGGGGGCTGGAGAAGAGGATACCGGGCCTGACTTCATTGCCAGTTATGGTCCGGACGCTTTCGGCAACAGGCAGCTTACGCTGACAAATTTCAATTGCCCGAGCTTCAATATCACATTTTGTTACAATGCCAGAAACAGGCCGGTGGATCTGACCTACCTGGATTCAAATCCCAGCAGGCTGGAGTTTTCTGGTCTGACTTTCCTCCAGGATACCATCCGGATATACCCATCGGGAAGGATACCTGAAAATTTTATCCTTTTCAGCAATTCCATCGGCCAAAAAGGGGTGGCATCCATGTTGCCCGAGGATTACATTCCTTCCATGCGCTAGGTCAGATCATCCACAGGATTTTAAAAGGAACTCCTCTGCTTCGACGGACCAGAGTCCATCATGGCGGTCACAGATGTCGGCGAGGTCATTAAAAAGCGGTGCTTCCCGGCCCACTTTCCGGAAATCAGAAATGGCCGTCAGGTTCATTTCCAACTGTGTATAGATCAGCTTTTTCCCACCTGGAATATGGGGCAGGTTCAGGGTCGCTTCCGGAACTGCATTCAACCCGCCGATGTGGGTGATCAACCCTGATGGATCCATACCCTTTTCCATCATCTCCAACGACTCCAGGATGTCATCGGTGTTGCCCCCGCTGGTCCCCACGATATGGGTAAAAGCGTAATGGACGTTGTAGAAGTTCAGGCTGGCGCTGAAACGGGGATCGGAAGGGCCGGCGAAGAAATTGAGGCACCCGTCAAAAGCAAGAAGCCTGTCCGCCTGTTCGATGACCTGGCTCACGGGTGCAAACACAAATATGTCATTGAATCCGCCACCTCCTGAAAGGCTCCTCAGTTTCGAATCCGGATCTGGTGTAGTGCCTGTGTTTATGTAATGCAGTGCTATTCCCTTGCTTTTTGCATACTCAGGGGAATAGAGTGAGGCTGCCCGTTCAAGGCGGATCTGGTCCACATCGGTTACCACCATCAACGAGGGTTTCCTATCTTCCCGATGGATCACATAATTAATGGCTGCAAGTCCCATGGGCCCAACCCCTGCCAGGATGGCCAGTTTGCCTCCCTTCACGATCTCCATGTCGTGTGTGTAGGTGCCCGGTTTAATATGGTAATTGGCATGCATGGCACCGATCACACATGAGAAGGGCTCGGCCATGGAGGCAGGATAATATCCCGGACCGCGGTACACAAGCAGGCATCCCTGTGACATCACCTCCTCAGGGATCACCACATAGGTGGCATCGCCACCCAGGTAGCGGTAAGAGTAGCCCGGAGCCCCGAGAATCCCCATGGGTCCCTCTTCGTAGTTCAGGGCCGGTTGGATTGCAAATTTGTCCCCCGGATTGAATTCCCCCTTCCAACGCTCACCCACCTCCACAATCTCACCGGCAAACTCATGACCGATGATGACCGGGTTGTCTGCCACATCATTGGGAACCCTTTTGTGATCAGGACCCTGAATGGCAGCCTTATAGGAGGACATGCAGAGGCTGTCGCTCACCACCTTTGCCAGGATCTCACCCTCTTTTATGGGGGGCAATTCGAACTCTTCCACCCGGATATCCCTCTTCCCGTAAAGTCTGACTGCTTTTGTCTTCATATGGTATGTTCCTCTATAGTATACGAGGGATCAGTTCCGACGGACGCTCAATGAGTTGCCCCATTCCCTCTACAGGTTCGCTGCGCAATCTTCCATATCCCCAGGTTACCCCAAGCGGGTTCATTCCCGCCGCCCGGGCCGTCAATATATCGTTATCCGAATCTCCTACGAAAAGGATACTTTCCGGCGCCAGTTTCATCTTCCCGGCAATTTCAAAGGCCCCGGCCGGATCAGGTTTTCTGGGTACTTCATCGCGTTGTCCCAGGACGGGGTCGAATGGCCAGCCCGAGAGGTAATAATCAGACACCTTTTGGGTCAGGAGGTGTGGCTTGTTGGAGAGTACTGACAATTTGATGTCACGTCTCACCAGTTCATCCAGAAGCTCCGGAATCCCTTCATATACCCTGCTTTTATCGTGCAGGTTGGTGCTGTAGATCTCCTTGAATTCATCCACATACTTCATGAGTTGATCCATTTCCACCTCGGTGGCAAGGGCCCTCTGAATAAACCTGACGGCCCCGCTTCCGATCCATTTCAGGTAATAGGGTATACCGTGGGTAGGCAGTCCATGCTGTTGGAACATGGTGTTGGCTGCCCCTGCAATATCTTCAATGGTATTGACCAGTGTGCCGTCCAGGTCGAATATGATCCCTTTTACTTTCATCGGTTCCATTTAACTAAGCATTACCTGCCCACCCGTTACAGGAATGGCCTGGCCTGTTTCATACTCTTGTTCAATGGCATATTTGATCGCCCTGAATAGATCACTGGGCCGGCACCCCCTTCCAGCCGGGACCATCGACTCATAATGCCTTTTTACTTCTTCAATGGATGTTGCTCCGGGAACTTTTCCCGCCCTCAGGTACTGGACAAAAAGTCCCTGCTCCGGATCTGACCACAGCGGTCCCTCAAAGAAGTTCCCCGGACAGATGGCATTCACCTTGATGCGGTCAGGCATCAGTTCTTTTGCAAATGATTGGGTGAGCCCTATTCCGGCGAATTTGCTTCCCGCGTATGCAAAGTTCTTTTTGCTCCCCTCCAGGCCCGACTTCGAGTTGATCTGGATTATATCTCCAAAATTTCCGGGCGAATAACGGTTCTGTTGTTTCATGACCGGTACAGCTGCCCGGACGCAATTGTAATAACCCTCATAGTTGACTTTTGTCACGAATTCAAAGGAAGCTTCATCCAGCTCATCGACTCCTCCTGCCCTAAGTACACCGGCATTGCTGATCATCACATCCAGTCCGCTGAACTCAAGCACAGTCTCGTACACTGCGCTTGCCACGGAACCGGGCAGTGTCACATCGGTATGCAGGTAAAGGGACCTGTTCGGGGTGGTCTGACCGTTTAATTCTTCGCTCAGTGAGCGGCCCGCCTCCTGGTTGATATCCATGATCACCACATTGGCCCCCTCGGCAAACATCTGCCTTGAGATCCCTTCCCCGAATCCCATGGCCCCGCCGGTAATGGCAACGATCTTGTTATAGAATGATTTTCGAACCTGGGGAGGGGCCACCGGTTCGGGGAGTGCCGCACCGCGGCTCACTTTCCGGACTGTGGCTAACTTCTGTTCAACCTTTGATTTATTCACAGAAAGTCCCAGCAATCCAAGCCCCTCTATAAAAAGGTATTCCCCAATCTCTTCCCTGCTGTCCCGGATCTGTGAGATGATCTCTTCCGGCTCTCCCCTGAAGATTGAGATATCACGTCCCAGCCTCCTGGTAATCTCTTCCGGATCGGACTCTCTAAGCTGGTCCAGGGGGACAAAACTACCGCTCTTGAGGGATTGGCCTGAGAGGATCATCCGGATGGCCGGGACGAGTTTAAGTATGGTCTCTTTTTGCGGGTTCATGGGTTTTACTTGATTGGTTTACCGGGACTAAAATAGTGTTGAAATACGGCATGGCCAAGCTTTTCCATCTCCAGCCGGTCAATGGGTTCATATGCCTTCCCCTCCCTGGCCGTCATGTACTGGTGGGCAGCCACACATGCGGCCCCGTTGTAGGAGATCTGCATCAGCTCTTCGTCCAAAGGCTCTTCTCCCCTGCAACTCACGGTAAGCGGCGACATGGCCGAAGTATTATGCTCGGTCCCAAAAGAGACCATATACCCTTCTGCATAGAAATAGGAAGCATACTCCTTGACCATTTCAAACCCGTTTCTGTGGGGGATGAGCTCCACCGAGTCAAATCCCATTTTTTTTAGTGAGTCTGCCAGCTCTGTCTTGTTGCGCTCGAATCCGGTCATTGCACCTCCGGTCCCATCCAGCAACATTGGATAGGTGGGTATGCCGCCGGCATCCCTGATGATCGACATGATCTCATTGATGGAGAGGAACGCATTTCCATCCTCGGGCACAAATGCCGGGGCCCCCGATTTCAACAACCGGGCCCGCATTTCATCTTCCGTCCCCGCAATGTCCTCCCGCTGCCTATCAGCCTCTTTTCCGCCATATAGCTTTTGCAACAGCCGATTAAAGGCTTCTTTGCTCCCCACATGATCCTCCAGTTTGAGTCGCAATGCCCTTGCCACGTGCCGTTCGCGCAGAAGTTTCCCAGAAACCCCTTGCATCACCTCACCGGTGGACAGTGTCATATCCAACTGCTGGTGCTTCATCCATTGATTGAGCAGCCGGATCATTTCTGTAACCTGGCTGTTGCTCCTGTTTATGATCTGGTCCAGCTTTTGTTGCTGTTTTGCCGGCAGGATCGGCGGATGCGCAAGTCCCTTTCCGCAAATGTAAATTCGACCCGGATTGCCCGGATCATTGATCCTGATCCCATCCTCCTGCTCCCTTTTGCTGATCCCGATCAGCTCGATATTCAAGAGCGGGAACAGATGGTTCAAGAGGCATTTCCGGATAAACTCGCCGTAACCGTCAGTCACATAAAAATCATTGATCCCCAACACCCTGATATCCTCCAGCTTTGCCATCCTGACCGCCTCATCAATATCCCTGAATGCACTGAAGGAGTAGGGAGTGTGAATGTGGTTGTTTACCTTCAGCGGAATCCGGCCATCCGCTCCGCCCTGGGACTCCAGCAAACTTGCCCTGTCCGGAAATTTTTTTAAATGGTTCATCTTCATAACGCAATTATACCCCAAGCCTGCTCCTGCGGAGCTGTTCGCCAATGGAAAAGTTATGAGATGAATGATGACCTTTCAGTGGAAGGATCTTTTCATGAATTGCGTCAATGAACCAGGAGGCCTGTGGGAAAAAATAATCTTCAAGTTCATAGGCCGGGATGATCCAGTTCCTGGATCCCACCACCACAGGAGGCGCGTCCAGGTAGTCAAATGCCATCTCCGTAATATTCTGCGCCATATCCTTTAAATAGGAGCCCCGCTCACTTGCGTCGCTGACAAGCAGGATCCGTCCGGTCTTCCTTACCGATTGAAGCACCGGTTCGTAATTGAAAGGGACCAGCGAACGTGCATCGATGATCTCGGTGGTGAACCCATACCTCTCCAGCAGCTGGTCAGCAGCCTCAACTGCCCTGTAGAGGGTTGCACCGATGGTCAGGATGGTGAGATCTTCACCGGAACGTTTGATATCGGGTTCACCCAGAGGAATTTCGTAATAGCCCTCGGGCACGCCCTCCTTGTGGAACTCCTCTCCCACACCGTACAGACGCTGGCTCTCAAAGTAGATCACAGGATCGGTACCCTGAAGGGCTGCATTCATTAAACCTTTGGCATCGTAAGGAGTGGCAGGGAAGACCACCTTGATACCCGGGATATGGGCCACCAGGGAGGACCAGTCCTGGGAGTGCTGGGCACCATATTTAGATCCCACCGATACCCTGAGTACCACCGGCATCTTGATCAGGTTGCCACTCATGGCCTGCCACTTGGGAAGCTGGTTGAAGACTTCATCCCCGGACCTTCCCAGGAAGTCACAATACATGATCTCGGGGATCACCCTTCCCCCGCACATCCCATAGCCGATGGCGGTTCCCACAATGGCCCCCTCGGAGATCGGTGAATTGAACAGGCGGTGGTAAGGCATGGCTTCGGTAAGTCCGCGGTAGACCGCAAAGGCACCTCCCCAATCACGGTTCTCCTCTCCGTAAGCAATCAGCGTCGGGTCCTTATAGAACCTGTCGAGCACAGCTTCAAAGATCCCGTCCCGGAACTGGTACTGTTTAAGCGCAGAAATTGGTTTTCCCTCGGCATCCATTGCATAACGCACCTTTCCGGCAATTTGCTTCAACCTGGGATTCTCCTCCATGGGGATCAGGCAGTCAGGGACCCCCTCCTCCATGGCATCCACCGAACGGTTGGAATAGATCATGTCCCCGATGAGTCCAGGGTTGGCCACCAGGTCCATTCGGGGTGAAACCCGGTCATCAATGGATAACTTTAAGGCTCCCTCAATAAGCTCACCGGTTTCCTGATTGATCCCATCCAGCACCGATTGGTCAGCTACCCCTCCCTCCAGCAGGGACCTGCCAAATGAAATGATGGAGTCAACCGATTCCCATGCCTCGATCTCCTCTTTGGAACGGTAAGATGAAGAATCGGAAGGAGAATGCCCGCTGAAACGGTAGGTAAGGACATCCAGCAGTACAGGACCTTTTTTCTCCTGGAGCAATTTCATCTTCCTTTCATAGGCATCGATCACAGCAAGGGGATTGTAACCATCGACACGCTCTGCGTGCATGTTCTCACGATTCAACGCAGCACCCACCCTGGCTGCGACGGTATATCCCATGGTTTCACCACAGGTCTGTCCACCCATCCCATACTGGTTATTCATGATGTTGAACAGGATGGGCAATCCGCCATTCATGTCCCCTTCCCACAATTCGCGGTACTGGTCCATTGCAGCGAATGTCATACCCTCCCATACCGGTCCGCAACCCAGGGAAGCATCTCCAATATTGGCCACCACAATCCCCGGTTTCCTGTTCACCTTCTTAAAAAGTGCAGCTCCAACGGCAATATCACCCGATCCGCCCACGATGGCATTGTTGGGGTAGATCCCGAAGGGGGTGAAAAAAGCATGCATGGAACCACCGAGCCCTTTGTTGAAACCGGTCTCACGGGCAAAGATCTCGGCCAGTGTTCCATAGATGAGGAATCTCATCCCGAGCATTTTAATGTCCCCCTTGTGCCCCTTTTCAACGATAGAGAGGATCCTGCCATCAAAGAAATTCTCCATGATCCTTTGAAGTTTTATCTCCTCCAGCTTCTGGATGGCTGAGAGTCCCTTGGCAAGGATCTCCCCGTGGGAACGGTGGGATCCGAAAATATAATCTTCAATATTCAGTTTATAGGCCATTCCCACTGCAGCTGCTTCCTGGCCGATGGAAAGGTGGGCCGGGCCGGGATGGGAATAGGCGATACCCCGGTACTCCCCGGTGGTTTTGATCAGGTTCAGCATGGTCTCAAACTCCCTGATGATCAGCATATCCCGGTAGATCCGGATCAGGTCTTCACTGGAATAGCGTGAAAGCTCCTGGTGGATAGTTCTGTGGTAGGTGTTGACAGGGATCGAACCCAGCTCCAGGATGCTTGGTCTTCTGAGTTCGGCGGGATTGATAAACTGTTTCTTCGGCATTTTATTCCTCTTTTATTGTTCCTTTAAAGGTATTTGCACAGTATGGTCAAAGCAATTCGGATGATAAGCCCTCTACCTGGTCCCTGATTTCGGCAAGGAAAAGGGTGGCTGGCCCGCCGTCAATGGCCCGGTGATCGTAGGTCAGGGATAATCCGATAAAGGGCTGAAAATCAAATGAACCCTCATCCAGCATCACCGGCCTTTGAATGATTGTGTTCACACCCAGGATGGCCACCTGCGGCAGGTTGATCACCGGGGTAAACATCTCCACCCCGTAATTGCCAAGGTTTGATACCGTAAAGGAAGCTGCCTCCGGGGAGAGCAGGTCCGGAGAGATTTTGCCCTCTCTTGACGATTCTGCCATCTCTTTCAGCCGGTCGGAGAGCCCCGGGAGGGAGAGGTCATCTGCATTGGGAAGGGCAGGAACCAGCAATCCCCTGTCGGTATCAACCGCAAGGCCCAGGCTCACCTTCCCGAATTGCCGGATCTTCCCCTCCAGGAGATGGGCGTTGACCGCCGGGAACTTTTTTAGCGCCTGGATGGCTGCAAAGCATACCATATCATTCAGCGTGATTTGATGGGGATAGCCTTCAGTGACCCTTCTTTTTACCTCTTTTCTCAGCTCTAACATTCTTAAGGCATTGGCGCTGAGGTGGTGTGTGAGCTGGGCCGAATTCTGCAGAGAACGGTGCATGGCACCTGCGATCAGCTTCCTCACATTGGAGAGTGGAATGTCGGTAAAGCTTCCTGAAGAAACCGCCGGATTGGAGATCCGGGCGGTTCCGGATGGGGCAATCAGGTCCCTTGAGGTGATCTTTCCATAGGGAGATGTGCCCCGGGCAGGGATCCACATACCGGTCCCTTCAACTATTTTCCGTGCCAGCGGAGTCAGTCTTTTTCCATTTTTGATCTCATCCAGGACATCCCGTTCTAACACCCTGCCTCCCGGACCGGTTCCCCTCAGGGAGTCCACCACCACCCGCTTCTCCCTGGCCAGTTTTTTTGCCCT
>JAHEEC010000001.1:0-16523 GCA_024640885.1 Bacteroidota bacterium
ATTGCCTGTTCAAGGTTGAAATGCGATAGGTGGACCTCCCGGCGCAAGGCATTCACCACCAGGTATTTCAGCCCCGATAGTTTTTCCATCTCATGCTGTGAAATAAAATTTCCATCGGTGAGGTAAGCGAAATTCCCGATCCTGAATCCCAATACCGGCAGCCTGTAATGCATCATGCGGATGGGTATGATCTTGAGGGATCCGATCTGGAAAGGTTCCATCCCGATGGGTTTCATCACCACCTGGGGACTCCCCGGGTACCTTTTTTCGGCAAAAACATAGGGAAAGCTGCTGTTTAGTGCTCTCAGAACCCGCTCTTCGGCATAGACGTCCATGGGCCTCCTCTGAATGAAGTTGAATGCCCTGATATCGTCCAATCCAGCCATATGGTCCCTGTGCTCATGAGTGAAGAGCACTGCATCCAGCCTGGTCACCCGGGCCCGAAGCATCTGCTGCCGGAAATCAGGTCCGGTATCAATGACCACCACCAGCCCATCCTGTTCCACCAGGATGGAAGAGCGCAATCTTTTATCGAGGGCATCCTCCGACAAACATCCGTCACAGCTGCAACCGATCACCGGAACACCCTGGGAGGTGCCTGTTCCAAGGAGTGTTATTTTCAATTGTAATGGTTTTGCATGGAGCTTTTTACGAAGTTATAACTATTTTTAATACATAATTCCAATGATACCCAGATGCGAGGAACCCTATACCTGGTACCCAACACCCTAGGAAATCCCGACACGATCCAGACGATCCCCGAAGGGATCCGTGAGAGGGTGCTCACCGTGGATGTCTTTATTGTGGAGAACCTCAGAAATGCAAGACGTTACCTGAAAAGACTGAACCAGGAGATCCACATAGATCAACTTACCTTTCATGAACTTAACCAACACACCCCGCCGGAAGCGATCCCATCCTTCCTTGAAGGAGCCATGAATGGGGTCCATACAGCCATCCTTTCTGAAGCCGGAGTGCCGGGTGTAGCAGATCCCGGTGCGGTGGTGGTCAGCATGGCCCATGAAAGGGGCATAAAAGTGGTTCCCCTGACCGGCCCGTCATCCATCCTATTGTCACTCATGGCATCGGGGCTCAATGGCCAGGTATTTTCCTTTCTTGGTTACCTGCCGGTAAAAAGGCCCGAGCGGATAAAAAAGCTCAGGGAGCTCACCCATGAGGTCATTCGGACAGGGGAAACAAAGATCTTCATCGAGGCCCCCTACAGGAACGATGCGATATTGGAAGACATCATCCAGACCTGCGATCCTTTGATAAAATTATGCATTGCGGCTGACATCACCCTTGAATCTGAATTTATCCAGACCAGGCATGTAAAGCAATGGAAGCATGAAAAGCCCCGGTTGCATAAAAGGCCGGTCATATTCCTGTTGGGAAAGTAAAGGCCGGAGGGGCCTATTGTTTTGGGCTCCCGGGAGCGGTCTCCACGCTGATGATCTCGATGTCGAATACAAGCGTTTCGTAAGGCGGGATCGCCCTGTTTCCCGTATTCCGGTTGACCTTTCCTTCTTCACCGTAGGCAAGCTGGTAAGGAATGATAAAACGGGCTTTCTCACCTTCCTTCAGCCTGAGCAGCCCCATGTTCCAGCCGGGAATAAATTCTGCACTCCCGAGGGTAAATTCAATGGGGTTGTCGGCGGTCTTCTCGTCAAAGACCCGGCCATCGATCAGGTAACCCTTGTAGGCCACCGAGATCAGTGAATCCATGGCCACCGGATTTCCGTCAGTGGGCCTGTCCATGATATAATACATGAATGCATCAATTTCCGGGTTATGGATGGTGTCATACTGGGGAACTGTATCCAGATAGGCATCGATCTTGGCCTGCTCATAGGCATCCATATCCTTGATTACCTCAATCAATTCGATTTCGTACTTAAGGGATTTGTAGGCCGAAACTTTTCCGCTTCCATTGGCTCCGTAGCCGAGGTCGCTGGTAAAGAACATGGTGGCCTGTCCTCCCTCTTTCATCATGTTGATCCCGCTGGTGAGGCCCTGGTTCCTGCTTCCGTTCAACAATTTATAAGGCCCATACATGGCCAGCGAGTCCCAGAAATGGTTATCAATGGCCACATTTTCAATATACGTCTCATAAATAATATCCTCGGGGATTGTATAACACACATGGTTCACCAGAAGCCAGTCATCCGAATCCGGGACCTGGCCCGTCCCTTCCCTGTTTTCAATATAATAGATCCCGTTTGGCTGTGGTTTCATCCCCGGGTAATTGGCGGCCACATACACGTCGAAAAAGCGCTGTTCCTGGTCCCTCTCATCCTGGCCACCCGTATCCTCCTGGCAAGAGATGGCCAGTAGCGAAACTGCTGTCGCAACCAGGTAGGGCTGTATGCTTTTGAAGCTAAATTTCATGCTGAGCTGTTCTGAAAATATGGTGCAAAAATAGCATAATTACTGAACCTTACTGCACCTCCAGTACCTTAACGTGATAAATGAGCACCGTATTGCCGGGGATTTTATCGCGGTCCCCGAAATTTCCATGGGCCAGGTGGGGAGGGATGATGAACGCAGCCACGCCCCCCTTTTTCATGAGCTGCAATCCCTGTTCCACGCCGGACTCCACTCCACCCGTTCCAACCACAATTGTCTTCGGTTGCTTTTCGGTGGCACTGTAACAGGGGGTTCCATCCAGCAACATTGATTCGAATGTAAAGGTGACCCTTGAGTTTTCCACAATTCTCGGCCCGCTTCCCGAATCCTCCATGATGATCCATAGTCCCGACGGGGTTACACTGGCATCCCATCCCACCCTCTCCACAAAAGCATCAATCTGGTCCTGATGCCTGCGCAGCATATACTGGTTGGCCCTGACAAATTGTTCTGATACCTCATCCACTTCCCTCACTGCCTGCTTCTGAACAGGCGGATCACAAGACGTGACCAGGAGAAGGAGAGATGGGGCCAGGAACCTAGTTATCTGAAAGATGAGCGGCATATCCTGGCAAAAGTGATTCAAAGTAACTGAGGGTCTCTTCCATATTGCGGAATGAATCACCCCCTGCAGCATTAATGTGGCCCCCTCCGTGATAATGATCCGCTGCCACCTTGTTCACTGGGAAATCACCCCGTGACCTGAATGAAGCTTTGATCCGGTCCTTTTTTTCCACAAACAGGGCCGTGAACCTGATCCCTTTTACAGAGAAAGGTATGTTTACAAATCCTTCTGTATCCCCCTTGCGGTGCTTGAACCTTCTTAGCTCTTCATCTGTCAGGCTGATATAGGCGGTCTGATATTCTGGCAGGACCACCAGCTTGTGCTGCATGCAGTATCCCTGCAGGCGCATGCGATCCAGTGAGAAGGAATCATAGACCCTGGAATATATTTTGTCCTTCTCCAGGTCATACTTCATCAAATCCCCCACCACATGAAAAATCTCGGGGTAGCTGCTGGCATAATTGAAATTCCCCGTATCGGTCATGATGGCCACATAGAGACAGGTGGCAATATCGTTGTCCAGCAGATCTTCAGGGAAGATCTCCTTGACGAACTGGTAGATCATCTCCCCCACCGAGCTCCGCCATGTCTCGGATATGGTGATATCGGCAAAGCAAACGGGAGCCTGGTGATGATCAATCAAGACCTTCCTGGCAGCCGAGTTGAGAATGAGGTCTTTTACCCCGTTCAGCCGCTCCGGATCGTTGAAATCAAGACAAAAAATCAGGTCAGCCTCCTGGATGATTGCCGCTGCTTTCTCTTTCTTATAAGCAAAGGTGGTGGAAAGTTCAATTCCAGGGAGCCATCTCAAAAAATCGGGAAGCCCGTCGGGGATCACCACGCGGGCATCGATCTGTTTCTTCCTAAGTACCTGGGCCAGTGCGAGGCTAGAGCCTATTGCATCCCCATCAGGGTTGGTGTGGGTTAATATGGCAACCTTTTTGGCCGATCCGATCCATTGAGATAAATTCTTTACAGATTCCTTGGAGAGCATCATTAATTCTTACTTAGGGGGACAAAGTTAAAAAATATTGATGGTGCCCTGACAAACCCGAAAATAATTTGTTATTTCGCACCATCAAAAAAAAACGAATATGGCTGGTAAAATCACATTCACAATTATCAAACCCCGTGCTGTTTCCAAGGGTTTTGCGGGTCCCATCCTGAACAAGATTTCCGAATCCGGATTTAAGATCTCCGCATTGAAAATGCTTCAACTCACCAGGAAAGAGGCTGAAACTTTTTATGAAGTTCACAGGGAGAGGCCCTTTTATAATGAGCTCGTGGAATTTATGATTTCAGGTCCCATCGTGGTGGGCATCCTGGAAAAAGAGAATGCCGTAGAGGCCTATCGCCGCCTGATCGGCGCTACCGATCCTGCAAAAGCAGAAGAAGGTACCATCCGGAAATTATATGCCGAATCGGTTCAGGCCAATGCAGTCCATGGTTCCGATTCCGATGAGAATGCAGCTATCGAGGCTGCCTTCTTCTTCGCCAGTTCAGAGCGTTTCTGATCATTTCAGCACGATATCATCGATCACATGATATCCTGCAGCCTCATTCAACTTCGGAATGAGGCTATCTTTGATCATCCCGAGCTCGTTTCTCACCACCGAGGAGTGGAGGGTGACAAACAATTTCCGGTTCCGGATGCGAAGGGATTTGGTCTTTTTGGCGACGGTGATGCCCAGAAGTTCACTCCATGACTTGATGAGGCGGTATTCAGCCAACCCGCGCTCCAGGTTGTTCGCTTTCACAAATTTCTGAAGCAGGGTATCGATCTTCTGTATCTCCTTTCTCTCCATTTCAAACCTCGATTTGTTTGACCACACCCCTGTGTTCAATCCTGAACACACGGTGATCCGCGGGGATCTCATCCAGGATTCCCTGCAAATGTTTTTCGTTGGTATCGGTTATAAATATCTGACCGAAATGATTTTCTGACACCAGCCTGATGATCTGTTTTACCCGGTTGGAATCAAATTTATCAAAAATATCATCCAGCAACAGGATGGGCGGGATCCCTGTAAGCTTCCTGATAAACTCAAATTCGGCCAGTTTCAGCGCTACAAGGAATGTTTTCTGCTGGCCCTGGGAACCACTCTTCTTGAGGCTGTAGTCACCCAGCTCCATTCCCAGGTCATCCTTATGGACCCCGAAAGAGGTGTATTGAATGATGCGATCCTTATCCAGTGACTGATTTAATCCATCCCGGAAAGAGAGATGCTCAAGTTGTGCCTGATAGGTCAGGGTCACACTCTCCCGGTTTCCCGATACACGTTCATAAAATGAACCAAATACGGGCAGAAGTTCCTTCACGAATTTTTTTCGCTCTTCAAAGATGGGTTCCCCGTACCTGATCAGCTGCTCATTCCAGACTTCAAGCATCTGAAGGTCAAAGTTGCGGCTCGATGCAAAATCCTTGAGCAGCCTGTTGCGCTGTGTGAGTGCCCTGTTAAACTGGATCAGGTTGTCCAGGTAAACCCTGCTGTACTGTGCAATAACCCCGTTGAGAAATCTCCTTCGCTCCTCACTGCCACCGTTGATGAGAATGCTGTCAGCCGGCGAAATCATCACCAGCGGCATCAGTCCGATGTGTTCAGATAATTTCTGGTACTCCTTCTGGTTCCTTTTAAACTGTTTTTTCTTCTGCCGCCGGATGCCACAGTAGATATTTTCCTCTTTCCCGCTCCGGTCAAATAATCCCTGGATCACGCAGAACTCCTCGTCATACCTTATATTCTGACTGTCCACGGGATTCAGATTGCTCTTGCAGAGAGAAAGGTAATGAACCGCATCCAGGATGTTGGTCTTTCCCACTCCGTTTTCACCCACAAAACAGTTGATCTTTTCAGACAGGGGGATATCCACCTGTTCATAATTCTTGAAATTGACCAGAGAGAGGGATTTCAGATGCATATACAAAATTACTATTTTTGTGCCGCCAAGCAGCATTTTTCCAAAAAAGGATTACTTTTGCGGAAGTTTTTGAAAACCAATAAATCTCCCTGTAATGTCGAAGAAAAAGAATGTGAAACAAACGGACAAGAATTTAGAAGGCATTGAACAAGCTTTGACACGTTCCGAGCAATTTATTGAAGACAACCAGAAAATTCTCACGTACCTCCTCGGTGGGATCATCCTGCTGCTGCTGCTCATCATTGCAGGCAACAGGTATTACCTGAAGCCACTCAGTGAAAAAGCCGCAGCTGACATGTATTATGCAGAGCGGTTTTTCGAACTTGATTCATTCAACCTCGCGCTGAACGGCTACGGAACCTACCCTGGTTTCCTGAATGTGATCGATGATTACGGGATCACCAAAACTGCAAAGGTTGCAAGGTATTATGCCGGGGTATGTTATCACCAGATCGGGAACCATGAAGAGGCCATCGAGATGCTCAACAAATTTAAAACCAGCGACCTTCTTGTAGGTGCTGCCAAATACAGCACCCTGGGTGATGCGTATGTGGAGATGGGTGACTTCGGGAAAGCTGCCACCGCTTACGGGGATGGCATTGAGAAATTTGAAAATAACTTCTCCACCCCCATCCTTCTCAAAAAACTTGGAATCCTCTATGAAGAGATGGGAGAGCTCGAGCAAGCGCTCAAGGCTTACCAGGATATCCAATTAAAATACCCCGAGACCCCGGAAGGCAGGGAAATCAAAAAATACATTGGAAGGGTCGAATCCAAAATGACCCTCTGATCCATGGCTTCAAGTCTTAAGAACCTGTCGGACCATGACCCGGCAGCCATCCCCGACGGAACTCAACTGAGGGTAGGAATTGTGGTCGCGGAATGGAACGAGGCGGTGACCGCTTCGCTTCTTGAAGGCGCACTCAAAACCCTTAAGAGATACGGCGTGAAGGAGGATCAAATCCATATCCGCACCGTTCCCGGAACTTTCGAGCTGACCTATGGCGCCCGTTTCATTGCCAATCAATATTCCCCTGATGTGGTGATCTGTCTTGGATGTGTGATCCAGGGCGAGACCAGGCATTTCGATTTTATATGCCAGGGGGTGACAGAGGGGATCACGCGGTTAAACCTGGATTATGAGATCCCTTTCATTTTCGGCGTGCTGACCACCGAAACACTCCAACAGGCCGTGGACCGGTCCGGCGGAAAATATGGCAACAAAGGGGACGAAGCTGCGGTGACTGCACTGAAGATGGCCGCACTGCGCAAAGGGCCTTCCAAATCGTAGAATCCCCGGGCGGATCTCAAATCTCATCCAAACTCCCTGGATACCTACCAGAACGCATTAAATGTTTAGCGGCTTTTCTTCTTGGGAAGTGGTTTTCTGCCTCCAAGCTGTTTCTGCTGTTTCTGCAAATCCTCCAGCCGCTGCGCGAACCGGGATTTCTTGGCTGGTTTGGCCTTCCTTAAATTGATCTTTTTCAGGATCTGCTCCTCATCGATGAATTGCTTGAAGATCAGGTTCTGTCCCAGCGTGATTACGTTGGCCAGGAAATAATAGTAAGTCAGTCCTGCAGAAAAATTATTCAGGAATACCATGAACATAACAGGCATGATGTACATCATGGTCTTCATCCCGGGCATCTGGCTGGTTCCGGCGGTAGCCTGGTTGTTCCACCGCATGGATAGTATGGTGGTCACGGTCATCAGCAGGGTGAAAAGACTCACATGGTCACCATACATGGGAATGTTAAAAGGCAGATCCAGCACAGAATCATAAGTGGAAAGGTCCGTGGCCCAGAGAAATTTCTGCTGACGCAGTTCAATGGATGTGGGGAAGAACCTGAACATGGCATACAGGATCGGGAATTGAAAAACCATGGGCAGACAACCGCCCATGGGATTTGCCCCTGCCTTTTTGTAGAGATCCATGGTAGCCTGCTGTTTCTTCATGGCATCCTCCTTCTTGGGATACTTTTCCCCGATCTCATCCACCTGGGGTTTCAGCACACGCATCACAGCCTGCGATTTATAGGATTTGTATGTGAGCGGGAACAGTGCAGTTTTGATAATCAGGGTCAGCAACAAAATAATAATCCCGTAATTGTGAATCCACCTGCTGAGCCAGTTGAAGATCGGTATGACCACAAATGCGTTGATCCATCGGATCATGGCACCACCCACAGTCACCACGTTCTCCAGCCCGAGGTCCCCGTAAGATTTCAAGGCGGTGAATTTATTGGGCCCGAAATAGAGTTGCATTCCCAGGGTCTGGTCACTGCTGCGATCAAACGGCACATCAATGGAAGAGGCGAAATGCCTTACATATTTCCCGGGATCGGTATACCGCTGCTGGTTCATGTAGGCACCGTCAAAGAACTGATCGGCGATGATGATGGTCGAAAAGAACTGATGACTGAAGGCGATCCATTTGATCCGGGTAGTTTCCGTGATCTCGGTGATCTCCTTTTTTGTACGTGATTTAAAACTCTCAATGTCCCCACCGTCGAACTTGTAATAAAGGGTGGTGTACATGGCTTCATTCTGGTATCCTTTCTCCAATGACGGAGCAAAGAAATCAAATTTGAACTCCATCCTGTCGGTCTTGTACTGGTCCAGGCCCTTCAGCTGCATGTCAAAATCGAGCATGTAATCACCATCATACAGCTTGTAGACATAAGCGATGGAAGCACTTTCCGAGATGGCAAGCTTCATGGTTAGTTCCTTGTATGAGCGCCCATCATCCCCGGTGTTGCTCTTGATCTCCGGAGTAAAATAGAGTTCCCCGGTTTTGATGGCCCGGTTGTCGGCGAAAAACTGCAATTCAAATATGGTTGAGTCGCCGTCAAAAAGCCTGACCGGGAGGGAATCGAAGGTGTGATAATCTTTTAGCTGGACAGTATACGGCCTCCCGCCAAGGGTGGAGAAAGTAAGCTTCAGCTGCTTGTTCTCCAGGATGACCTCCTCCCTGGTTCCCACGGCCACGGAAGCGAAATCTCCCAGTTGTTGCGATCTCTGCTCCAGATTAATGGAATCTCCGGCGGCCGCTTTTTCGCCCTGCTGAAGTTGTTCCCCGGCCCTTTGCTGAGCCAATTCCATGGCCCTGACCTGCTCAACCCTCGCAATGGAATCCATCTTCCTCCGCTCTTCCTGCTGTGCCTCCCTTGCCGGTTTTGTAAAAATGCTGTAACCCACAAGGATGAGCCCGATCAACGCAAGCCCTATAATCGTATTTCTGTCCATAATCAGGTAGTAAATTCAGGCACAAAAGTAATGGTTTAGCCTGTATATCAATAGAAATTCATCTAAAATCCGTAAGAAATCGGCGAATTGAAGCAGGGATGGCGCAAACAAATAATTTTACTGCCCGGCCACTGCTTTAATAAAGGCCACAAACAGGGGATGGGGATTAAGCACAGTACTCCTGTATTCAGGATGAAACTGGGTCCCTACGAACCAGGGATGCCCTGTCTGTTCCATGATCTCCACAAGACCGCTTTCGGGATTGATCCCGGTGGCAATCATGCCATGCTGTTCAAAATCCTTTAAAAAATCGTTGTTGAATTCATACCTGTGCCTGTGCCTTTCCCGCACCAGATCGGCATCATAGGCCAGCTGGACCCTGGAGCCTTTTTTGAGGGAACAGGCATAGCCCCCAAGTCTCATGGTCCCTCCTTTTTCTGTCACACCCTTCTGTTCCTCCATCAGATCAATGACCGGATGGGTGGTGATGTTGGTCATTTCAGTGGAATGGGCATCTTCAAAATTCAGCACATTGCGGGCAAATTCAATTACCGCACACTGCAATCCCAGGCAGATCCCCAGGAATGGAACCTTATTTTTCCTCGCAAATTCCACCGAAAGGATCTTTCCGTCAATACCCCGGTCACCGAATCCAGGCGCCACCAGGATCCCCTGGAACCCTTCCAGTTTTTCGGCCACATTATCCTGGGTGATGGTTTCCGAATGAAGGCAGGTTACATTTACCCTGACCCTGTTCCTGGCCCCGGCATGGGTGAGCGATTCCAGTATGGATTTGTAGGAATCATGAAGTTCCACATATTTTCCAACCAGGGCAATGGAGACCTCTGACTGGGAGTTCTTCAGGATGCTGACCACTTCTCTCCATTTCTTCAGATCCGGCGTTCTTTTAGCTGAAATCTTCAGATTCTTCAGTACCTGTACGTCGAGCCCCTCTTCTCGCATGAGCAACGGAACCTCGTAAATGGTGGAGACATCGATGGACTGGATCACCGCATCCAGTTCCACGTTGCAAAAAAGGGCCACCTTTTTCCTGAGCTCCTTGGCCAGCTCGTGTTCCGCACGAAGCACGAGCACATCGGGCTGGATCCCATTCTCCAGCAATACTTTCACCGAGTGCTGGGTGGGCTTGGTCTTCAATTCTCCCGAAGCGGAAAGATAGGGAACCAGCGTGAGGTGTATAAAGACCGTATTTTCATCCCCCAGGTCCCACCGCAGTTGCCTGACCGCTTCAATATAGGGCAATGATTCGATATCACCCACGGTTCCACCGATCTCAGTGATAATAATGTCATAATCGCCCCGCCTGCCAAGCAGGGTGATCCTGCGTTTAATCTCGTCCGTGATATGGGGGATCACCTGAACGGTTTTTCCAAGGTAATCACCCCTCCGTTCCTTGTTGATCACCGACTGGTAAATCCTGCCAGTGGTTACGTTGTTGGCCTGGGAGGTCTGAATATCCAGGAACCTTTCATAATGGCCCAGGTCCAGGTCAGTTTCTGCCCCGTCATCGGTCACGTAGCACTCCCCATGTTCATAAGGATTGAGTGTGCCGGGGTCCACATTGATGTAAGGATCCAGTTTCTGGATGGTTACCCTGTAGCCCCTGGCCTGCAGCAGGCGCCCGAGGGAGGCAGAAATAATACCTTTACCCAGGGATGAGGTGACTCCCCCCGTTACAAAAACATACTTCGTATTACCCACAAGCTAATTCAGATTTATTTTCGAGGTAAAAGTAAAGATTTAATTTTCATTTTCCATATCCTCCAGGAGCCTGATCTTCTCTTCAAGGACCCTGATCCGCTCATGTGCAGCCTCTATTTTTTCATTGAACCCCGAGATGGTCTCTTCCGAACTGTCTGATTGTTTAAAGAATCCGATGTTGTTTTCCCACACCCCAATATCATTTTTCAATTGCTGCAATTTATTAATCAGTTTATCCCGTTCAAAGTTCAGTTTCATTTCCGATCTGGGGGCGCTGATCATACCCCTTACCCGGTGACGGAATTTGAAGATGCTTCTTTCCGACTCATCCAAACCCATTCGCTCCAGCATCCTGTCCTGGGCCAGTCTGAATTCTTCTTTGATCCAATCCTTCTTGTTGGCGGGCACATAACCGATTTCGAAGAACTTTGTCTGGAAATCCTCAAGGATCACCATGTTCTTCTTTCGATTCCCGGTGGGTTTGTATGCATCCATTTCTGCCAGCAGCTCCTCTTTCGCCTTGAGATTGTCGTCAAAAGTGGAATCAATATCCTCGAAGTACTTCGATTTGTTGGTGAAAAAGGTATCGCAGGCCGCCCTGAAGCGCCTCCAAAGCTTGTCCGATTCCCTCCGGGGCACAGGTCCGATCTCCTTCCATTGCTTTTGAAGCCGGATCAACTCGGTGGTTGTCTCTTTCCACTCTTCACTTGAGGCCAAAGTTTCAGCCATCTCCGTGATCTCCACTTTCAGCTTCAGGTTCTCCTTTTGTTCTTCAAATGCAGATGCATAAAATTTGGCCTTGTTATTGAAAAAGATATCACATGCCTTTCGAAACCGGGCATAAATTGCATTATTGTCCTTCTTGGGAGCATACCCGATGGTTTTCCAGGTTTTTTGAATCTCCAGGACCTGATTGGTACTTTCCACCCAGGCTCCATGATTGTCATGTAACTCCCCGGCTATCTCCTCAGCCTTCTCACACAGGGCGGTCTTCTTCTCCAGGTTATCAAAAAGGGAGTCCTTGAGCAATGCATGATATTCCTGGTGCTTCTTATTGATGGCAGAGGTTGCGTTCTTGAACCGGTCCCAGATCTCGTCACGGTTCTCCCGGGGTACTGGACCAATCTCCCGCCACCTGGCATGGAATTTTTGCAGGGATTTAAAGGCCACCACCACATTTGGCTCCTGATCCAACTGTTCGGTTTTCTCGCAAAGCTGGATTTTCAGTTCAAGGTTTTTCTTCAGATCCAGTGCACGAAGCTCCCGGTTGATCCTTACATAATCATTGAATTTGTCTACAAAATAGTTATAGGAATCCCACAGATCCTTCAGGTTTTGTTGTGGTATGACACCAAGTGAAAACCATTGTTTTTGGAGTTCCTTGAACTTCCTGAAGGTGGATTCAAAGGGTTCCTGACCTTCCATGAGAAGCCTGAATTTCTCCAGGATCTCCTGCTTTTTGGAGAGATTCTCCAGCTTGGTCTTTTCCAGTTGCCTTGTAAACTCAGCTTTTAACCCCCTGTATTTGTGCAACAGCTCCCTCATCTCCCCCTCAAGGGGATCTTCAACAGGTTTGAAATCCTCCGGTTCCCCTCCCTCCTCCAGGAAAATTTTCCTTTTCTCCTCGAGCGCTTCGTTGGTCTTTTCGTAAAATGCATGTTTGATCTCATTCACATCCTTCCGGATGTTTCCCTTCCCCGGATGATCCAGCTTCTCACTGAGTAATTTCACCAGATCCTCTTTGCTCAACAGGCTGAAGTTGACCCGCTCCTCCTCTTCCTCGCTGGCACTATCGCCTGTCTCCTTCTCTTCGGGTGAATCATTTTTCTCCAAAGAGTTCTCACTCGGTACCGATCCGGAATCACCTCCAGCTGTTTCGGGATCGTCATGATCTGAGTTGTCTTCTTTGGAGTTGTTAGAATCCGCTTCATCATCTTCCTTCAACCCTGCAGAATCGGCCTCTGACTTTACCTGTTCGGGGATTGCCTTGGAATTTTCGGCATTCGGGGGAGTGGTGGAATGGGTATCCTCACCAGCAACTGCGCTATCATCAGAAGCTTTTTTTTGCTCCTGATCAACCTGTTCCGGGGTTCTATTTTTTTCCTCTCTTAGCGGATCGGGGTTCTTGGTTTCGGGCTCCTTTTCACTGAATTCTTTTTCATTAAGAGGATCATTTGCATCATTATTTTTCATGACAGGTAGAGGGTTATGCACTCGCTAGTCTACACAAATTAGTCAATTTTCGTGTAAAAGAGGGCAAATTCTGAAAATTTGTTTATCACCTATAAGGATAACAAATCAAACCATCAGGTGGTTTATTCCTATCTTTGCAGCAAATAACTTCTCCATGCGAATTGATATCATTACGGTTTTACCGGGACTGCTGACGGGCCCCCTGGATCACTCAATCATTAAACGGGCTAGGGATAAAGGCTTGGTGGAGATTTATCTGCACGATCTGAGGGAATTCTCGCTGGACAGACACCGGAGGGTGGATGATTACGCGTTTGGCGGAGATGCGGGAATGGTGATGTGCATCGAACCCATCCACAGGGCCATTACCAGCCTGGCCTCGGAAAGGACCTACAATGAAATCATCTACACCTCCCCGGACGGAAAAAATTTCGACCAGCAGGAAGCCAACCGTCTTGCCGGAACTGAAAATATCATCATCCTTTGCGGACATTATAAAGGCGTTGACCAGCGGGTGAGGGACCATCTGATCACAAGTGAAATATCCATCGGGGATTACGTGATGACCGGGGGTGAACTG
The DNA here is from genome assembly GCA_024640885.1 of Bacteroidota bacterium. Taxonomy (GTDB): domain Bacteria; phylum Bacteroidota; class Bacteroidia; order Bacteroidales. The sequence goes on from JAHEEC010000001.1 coordinate 13,632, forward strand.
GCCGCTGCAGTCATAACCGACAGTGTAGTCCGGCTCCTTCCAGGTGCGATCTCGGATGAGACTTCGGCACTGACCGACTCTTTCCAGGACGGATTGCTTGCCCCGCCCGTGTATACCAGGCCAGCCGAATATAAGGGATGGACCGTTCCGGAAATATTGCTCTCCGGACACGCAGCCAATATTGCCGACTGGAAGCACGAACAATCGCTGGAAAGGACCCGCAGGTTGCGTCCGAATTTATTGGAAGGAATGGAAGATTAGGTCAGCGGAGTATTTTTCTCACAAAGGCCACCGTAAAATAGGACATCAGGAATAGCCCGGAGAACCCTTCAAGTGAAGATACCCAGCGAATGGATCCAACGGGATAATGGTCCCCGTAACCGATGGTCAGAAAGGTGATGGCGCTGTGGTAAAATGAACGGGCCAGCATGCCCAGCTGGTCATCCACAGAGGCAACGATATCGGCCGATGTATAGAGCATCAAAAGAAAATATACCAGGCTGAATACCAGAAAACTTGCGAGCATGGTGACCAGCACCCGCACCGGGCTGGTGGCATATAGACCCGCCAGGTCGAACAATACCAGTTTAAACAGGTAGGCGGGATAGTGATAGATCCCGTTTAAGGGATTCTTTTCCAGGGATTCGCCAAGTTCAGCTTTCAATTCATTCCTTTTGAATTCCACATAGGCCCTGTCCTCGTCATTGTACTGCCCCAGGTTCTTAAAGTTCTCTTTCAATATCCTGAACTGTTCAGCTTTGATGCGGTAACTGCTCCCCTGCTGTGAGTTGATCAATTTGAGCAGGTTGTTCCGGTTCCAGTCCACATAAATCCTTCCGATGAGCCGCATCCCGGCCAGTGAAAGGGTCCCGATCCGGGCCGAATAATCGTGCGGATTGATATCGATGATATCCCGAACTATGGTATCTGAAAGATCAATGAAACTGCACTTGTTCAAACGGAGATCCACATATCCGTTCAGATGGCAGAACCTCAGTGAGAGGTTCTGGAACCAGGATTTGTACAACGAGACTTTTCCTGTTCCAAAGTTTGTTCTTTCAAAGCTTGCCTCCACCTGCTCGAACATCACCTCTTCGAAGCTGAAACTGCCTGTCCCCAGCATGGCCCTTTTGAAACTGAACTTTCCGGCATCCATCTCGCACTCATCAAAACTGACCTCGCCATCGCCAAAAACGGACCGGTTAAAGTTGACCCTTCCGGTGCCGAACTCAACGGTTCGGAAATCGACCCTGCCATCTCCGAATTCACACCTCTCAAAGCTGACGTTTCCTTCCGCAAAGGAAGCGAAGTGAAAATCAACCTTGCCGGTTCCGAACCTGGCCATTTTGAATGACACATCTCCCTTTCCGAACCTGGTATTGATGAAATTTATATCGCCACCTGTAAATTCCGTGTTGATAAAAGATACGCTCCCCGTTCCAAAGGAGGCATACTGGAAATCCTTTTCACCCTGTCCGAAAAAGCAATTCTTGAAGCTCACCTCGGCAGATCCAAAGCTCACATTTTTAAAATTTACAGTGCCGTCAGGAAAATGTGCATTATGGAAAATGGCTTCACCGGTATCGAAACGGGCCGACTCAAAAATGATGTCACCACTGTTGATCCAGGCGCCATCCAGGCTGAAATTCCCACCCTCAAAAATGGCATGGGAGAAATCAAGCGAGGCCTCCCCCCCAAACAAAGAATGCCTGGCGGAAAACCCTGTTAATACCACTTTCTCCCTGGCATCCAGGTTCCTTGTAAGCCGGTAGTCCTTCAGACTGAACTTTTCGATGTAGCAATGGTCCAGGTTCAGCAATTCTCCCCGGTCAATGGCATTGTAGATCTCATTTTCGTCCATGTGCCCAAGCAGCTCAACCACAGGATTTTCCCTGCCCTCAACCCTGAACTGGACCAGGGCCGTTGAAGGGAACCTTACCCCTTCATCCGTAACAAACTTCAGTTTCTTGATCTGGACATTGTAGGAGATATGACCGGGCAGCATTTTTCAGAAATTGTAAGCTAAATATAGTAAAACTAATCAATGACGGCCCGGTTGCAGATCGCTGAGAAATCGCAGTACCTGCAAATTAATTCGTTCTTCGTCTGTGCGAAGGGATGGCCGGGATCGAACATGGAAACCACCGCCCCTTTCAGCCTGCTGACGTACTCATCTTCAAGCCTGGAAAAGGATTCAACACGCTGACGCTGGTTATAGCTCCCCATGGTCAGGGCCGGATCAAAATGCTCCCCGTACAGGGCTTTCATGATATAGAGTCCGGGCATGACATTTTCTGCGGGGAATTCGGGCGCGGTAAGCCAGGCATAGAACAGGGTCTGCAATGCCGCCCCGTTCCTGCTGCCCAGGGAAGAATCGAACAATGACTCCACCGATGAAAATCCCATGCGGGCATCCCCGGTCTTATAATCGATCACGCGAAGCGTTTCCCCCACCCGGTCAACCCGGTCAATTTTACCTCCCAGCCTCACCACCATATTCCTCTCCCCCACATTGATCTCCAGGTTCCTTCGGTACGTCTGCTCCACCGATACCAGTGTAAAGGGCGCGATTCCGGCATCGGTCCGGATGATCTTATCAAGGTATTTGAGCATCACCCTGAACACAATGATGTTGCGACCTTCAAGGGAGGTGTGCTTCCGCCCCCTGTAATGGTAACCAATGAAAACATCCCTGAGGAGCGCTTCGGACCGGCCGGAAGAGATCAGCATTTCCAGGTCCTTCCTGGAGATCACACCCCGGTTCCGGTCCGCAATCTCAGCATAGAGGATCCTGATGGATTCATGAACCACGGTTCCAAATCCAGCCGCATCGATCTCCTCCTTCACCTCATCTGGCTCGCCGATACCCGCCAGGTAACGAAGGTAGAACTT